>NZ_JAJNAN010000037.1:0-30949 GCF_022227565.1 Ectothiorhodospira sp. 9100 | reverse complement strand
ATGATTGACCCGATATCCATGCGACCGTGGCCGGCATTACGGTACACTTGAGGATTCGACATCAGCCATCTTGCCGAAATGCGCTCGGCTTTGGAGTTCTCCCCCCATGGATCAACCGATGCAGGATGATTGGTACCAGCGGCCTTGCAGCGAGGTGCTGGAAACACTGGAAACCCAGGAGCATGAGGGCCTCACGGACCAGCAGGTTCGGGAACGTCTGGACACCTACGGCCCCAATACCCTGGCCACTGCGAAGGCCATGTCGTGGTTCAAACGGCTGCTGCTGCAGTTCCACAACCCGCTGATCTACATCCTCCTGATCGCCACCGTCGTGACCCTGGTCCTGGGGGAATACGTGGACTCGGGGGTTATCTTTGCCGTGATCCTGATCAACGCCATCATCGGTTATGTGCAGGAATCCAAGGCCGAGGATGCCATCCAATCCCTCAAGCACATGCTTTCCTCCACGGCCACGGTGATGCGGCAGGGTCAGCGCATGGAGGTGCCGGCGGCTGAACTGGTACCGGGTGACATCGTTCTGCTGGCCTCAGGCGATAAGGTGCCGGCCGATATGCGCATGGTGTCGGCCCGCGATCTGCAGATCGATGAGTCCACCCTCACCGGCGAGTCCGTTGCCGTGGAGAAACAGTCCGGTCCACTGGACGCGAACACGGTACTGGGTGATCGCAGCAACATGGCCTTTGCCGGCACCCTGGTGACCTATGGAACGGGCCGGGCCGTCGTGACCGGCACAGGGAACCGGACCGAAACCGGCAAGATTGCCGATATGATCAGCGAGGCGGTCAGCCTGGAAACGCCGCTCACGCGCAAGATCAACGCCTTCAGTCGCGTGCTGCTCTGGGTCATCCTGGCCCTGGCGGGTGTGACCTTCGGTGTGGGCCTGCTTTACGGTCAGTCCTGGGTGGACACCTTCATGGCCGCCGTGGCCCTGGCGGTCGCTGCCATACCTGAAGGGCTGCCGGCGGTGGTGACCATCACCCTGGCCATCGGCGTGCGTCGCATGGCCCTGCGAAATGCCATTATTCGCAAGCTGCCGGCGGTGGAGACCCTGGGTTCCACCACGGTGATCTGTTCCGACAAGACCGGCACCCTCACCGAAAACCAGATGACGGTACAGCGCATCCTGGTCGATGATACCACCTTCGAGTTGAGCGGCGCCGGGTACGAACCCCAGGGTCAGGTCCTCCAGGACGGCGAGCCGCTATCAGAGCCCGTTGCCGGGCATGAAGCCCTCCATCAGTGCCTGTTGGCGGGCCTGCTGAGCAATGACAGTGAGCTGGTGGAACAGGAGGGTCGCTGGACCGTGCAGGGCGATCCCACCGAGGGGGCATTGATCACCAGTGCCCTCAAGGCGGGCATGGACCCGCCCCCCCTGCGACGTGAGCTGAAACGGGTTGATGCGATTCCCTTTGAGTCGGACCGTCAGTACATGGCCACCCTGCATCGCCATGAGGCGGGGCATCGCATCTACATGAAGGGGTCCGCGGAGCGGGTGATTGCCCACTGCGACCGCATCATGACTGCCGATGGTGAATTGCGTCCCCTGGATTCCAAGCGGCTGCATGAGCAGGCCGATCAGCTGGCGGCCCAGGGGCTGAGGGTGCTGGCCTTTGCCATGCGCGAATCGGACCTGGACCACCTCCAGGTGCCCGATCCGGAGCGCGCCGAGGATCGTCTGATCTTTCTCGGCTTGCAGGCCATGATCGATCCGCCTCGGGAAGCGGTGGTGCATTCGGTGGAAACCTGCCGTCAGGCCGGTATCCGGGTGAAGATGATCACCGGTGACCACGCCCTGACGGCCCGTGCCATTGCCGAGCGTATCGGTATCCTCCGCGACGGGGAACAGGCATCACAACAAGTCCTGACAGGGCGTGAGTTGGGCAACATGACGCCGACGGAATTGGCGCGGGCCAGCGAGGAGGTGTCGGTGTTTGCCCGGGTGGCCCCGGAACAGAAACTGCAGCTGGTGGAGGCGTTGCAGGCCCAGGGGCATGTGGTAGCCATGACCGGCGACGGGGTCAATGATGCCCCGGCCCTGAAGCGGGCCAACATCGGTGTGGCCATGGGGATCAACGGGACCGAAGTCTCCCGCGATGCCTCCGATATGGTGTTGGCCGATGATAACTTCAGTTCCATCGAGGCGGCGGTGGAAGAAGGCCGCAATGTCTTCGATAACCTGCTCAAGTTCATCACCTGGATCCTGCCCACCAACCTGGGGCAGGGTCTGGTGATCATGGTGGCCGTTTTGCTGGGTGTGACGCTGCCGGTGTTGCCGGTGCAGGCGCTGTGGCTGAACATGACCACGGCGGTGTTCCTGGGTCTGATGCTGGCCTTCGAACCACGGGAGCCCGGGATCATGGGTCGGGCGCCCCGTCAAACGAATATGCCCATCCTCAACGGCGAGACCATCGGGCGCATCTTCTCGGTGAGCGCCTTGCTGTTGCTGGGGGCCTTTGGCCTGTTCCAGTGGTCGCTGGTGCAGGGCGCCAGCATCGAGGAGGCACGCACCCTGGCGGTGAGCCTGTTCGTGGTGGTGCAGAGCTTCTTCCTGCTCAATTGCCGCTCGCTCACCCGCAGCGTGTTCCAGACCCACCCGTTCTCCAATCACTGGATCTGGTGGGGCATTACTGGCATGGCGGTGGCGCAGTTGCTGTTCGTCTACACGCCGTTCATGAACCTGCTGTTCCAGAGCGCCCCCCTGAGCCTGAGTCAGTGGGGATTGATTCTGGCGTATGGCGTGGTGGTCCTGCTTCTGGTGGAGCTGGAAAAGGCTGTCTGGCGCTGGCGACACCCGGAGAAAAAAACGGTGGCTGCCAAGACCACGGCGTGATCTCCTGCACAACGCGATGCGGTGTGCGGAAAGGCCGGTGGTCTCAGGGTGGGGCACCATCCCACGCGCTGCTGCGTCGCTGGCCGGCGGCGGCAACCCCCGGTGCGGGCCTGGGAGAAAGGGCCTCATCGTAGAGAGCCAGCAGCCGGTCGAGTGTCTGTTCCCAGGCGTAGCCTGAGGCCAGCACGTGATGCCGTGCCGCCGCCCCCAGGGTTTGGTGTTGCACTGCCACCTGCCGGATATGGCCAGCCATGGCTTCAGCATCCCCCACCGGACCTAGTCGTCCCCGGTCCGGTCGCACATGTTCTGTCAGGGCGCCGGCCTCGACCCCCACCACCGGCAGGCCGCTGGCCTGGGCCTCGACCACCGACAGACCGAAGGTCTCGTGGGGGCCGGCGGTGACGTAGATATCGGCGCTCGCCAGGGCGCGGGCATAGGCGGGCCGGTCCGACTCGTAGTCCAGTAGTCGCAGCCCTGGCAGGTCGCGCGCCCGGGTCTCCAGGGCCTCCCGGTGCGGACCGGCCCCCATCATTGCCATCACGAAGCGCGGCCCATCAGAGGGCCCATCCCGGTTCAGGCACTCGAAGGCCCGGGCCAGTGTGAGCACATCCTTCTCCCCATCCAGACGGCCGCAGTAGATCAGCAGGATGTCCTCCGGGTCCAGTCCGAGCTCGGCGCGCCAGCTGGAGTCCCGGCGTGCGGGGTTGAAGAGCAGCGTATCCACGCCCAGGGGCACGATGTGAGTGCCGCCCACGCCGTATTGGCGCAGGCGATCGGCCTGCTGGCCCGTGGCGGCCAGGGTGAGGTCGCAGTGGCGAAAGACGCGGCCGAAGAGACGTCGGGCCGTGGACTCCATACCCTGGCCAGCCTTGTCTCCCCATGTGCCCGGAAGGGCGGACAGGCGACGGCGTAGCGGGGCGCCCACATAGGCGCTGGCGATGTCGGTATGGAAGTAGGCGGCTACCAGGGACCGGTGACCCGCCTGCAACCGGTCGGCCCGGTAGCGGAAAGCGGCCCAGGGGCAGGTGAAGAAACTCCCCAATTCCACCGCATCCGGTGCGGCCTCCCGCAATGCCTGAAGCACCCGGTGGGGGCGCGTGAAGAAACGGTAGGGGTGACAGCCAGGGATCAGGGGGGACTCGATCTCAATGCGAGTGAGGCGGCCCTCCTGGATGATCCGGTCCTGTTCGCCGGGGATGATGAGCACATGCTCGTGTTCGGTATGTCGGGCGATGTGCTGCCGCTTGGCATCGAGGTAGGTGCGGATGCCTCCGCTGGTCTCGGTATAGGCCAGGGTGAGGTCGCAATGGCGCATGGGGTTTCCGGAGTGTGTCGTGGGTGTGGGTGGACAGGGTACCCGATTCGGGTGAGTCTACTGAAACCCGGGGCATCGTCTCATGATTTTGTGAGAGTTTTTCCCAGGCCTCGCAACAGGAGCCTCTTATGACGTGCCATCGCGATATCCTGCTGTCTTGTTTCCACCAGGCTCTTGAGGCCGTGAACGGTGAACGGGTGGTGCAACGTCAACTGGAGATTGATAAGCCGGCCGGGCCGGTGCATGTGGTGGCTATCGGCAAGGCGGCGGCTGCCATGGCTCGGGGTGCCTGGACGGTCCTTGGAGGTCGGCTTGCGCGAGCGCTGGTCATTACCCGTCATGGCCATGGTGATGAGGCGCTGGCCCGCGATGGGCGTTTCTCCTGCCTGGAAGCCGATCACCCCCTGCCCGGGGAGGCCAGTCTGGCGGCGGGGACGCGGTTGCTGGAATTCATCGCGGCGACGCCGAATGATGCGTCTCTGCTGTTTCTCATCAGCGGTGGCACGTCCAGCCTGGTGGAGGTGTTGCCCAAGGGGATGACCCTGGCGGATCTGCAGCGCCTCAATGGCTGGCTGCTGGGGGCGGGGCTGGACATCCGGGCCATGAACCGGGTGCGCAGTGCCGTTTCCTGCATCAAGGCGGGTCGTTTGCGGGGGCATCTGGGGCAGCGTTCCGCCCAGGTCTGGTTGATCTCGGACGTGCCCGGCAATGATCCGGCGGTGATCGGCTCGGGCCTGCTCACGCCAACCCGGGAATCCTCACCGTTGCCCACACTGCCCGCCGGTCTGTCAGAGAGGGTGCACCGGGCGATGGCCGCCCGTGCCGCACACTCACGGGCCGGCCCCAGGGTGCCCGCCCGGGTGCTGGCCACTCTGGAGGATGCCTGTCGCGCGGCAGGGGCTGCGGCACGCCAGTTGGGTTGTTCGGCCACCGTTCATGGGGACTTCCTGAAGGGTGAGGCCGCCGAGCGAGGTGCGGCCCTGGCGCGCTGGTTGATGCACGAGGGCAGGGCGGCCCCTGGGGTGCATGTTTGGGGCGGCGAGACCACGGTGACCTTGCCGGATCACCCGGGTCAGGGCGGGCGCAATCAGCATCTGGCCCTGGCGGCGGCGAGGGTCTTGTCCGGTTGCCCGGATGTGACCCTGCTGGCCGCAGGCACGGATGGCTCCGACGGCGTCACGACCGCCACCGGCGCCATGGTGGACGGCGGCACCTGGGAGCGCATCTGTGCCCAGGGCCTCGACCCGGATCAGGCCCTATCCACCGCCAACGCCCACCCCTGCCTGCAAGCCTCCGGCGACCTGCTGGAGACCGGCCCCACCGGCACCAACGTCATGGATCTGGTGATCGTCCACATCTCCTGAGTCTTTGTGGGAGCTGATGCCCTGTGTGGGAGCGGCCCTCGGCCGCGAATGCCTTTCTCCACCGAAAGCCACCAAAGCGTCCGAACCTTGGCGGGGGGGGGTGCCTGGGAGCGGGTGTTCGCCGCATGGATGCGGCGATCAAGCCTACAGGGAGGTATTCACGGCGTCCCGCGGACAGGCACACCCGCCGCCGAGGTTCTCCTTGGACATTGAACCCGGAGGGTGCCCGGGGAGAGAGATTCGATGTCAGGGGCTTGCGGGAAGGCCGTTCGCGGCCGAGGGCCGCTCCCACGGGGGGTTGCTCTCATTGGGGGCACGGGGGCAATCAGATTTCCTGCAGTGCCATCCCCTGCGGCGTGCAGGCCAGTACGCCACCATCGCCATACCAGTCCGGGAGCACGATGCGGCGGGCGGGTTGGCCATCCAGATGTAAATCATGCACGGCGGGGCGGTGGGTGTGGCCGTGGATGAGGGTATGTACGCCGTTGCGGCGCAGGGCATCCTCTACCGCGGCCGGATTCACATCAGTGATACGGTCGGACTTGCTGCGGGTGGAGGCCTGGCTCTGAGCGCGCATGGCCTCGGCCTCCGCATGGCGCTCCGCCAGCGGGCGGGCCAGGAAGGCCGACTGCCACTGACGGGTGCGCACCATGCGACGAAATTGCATGTATTCCTCGTCGTCGGTGCACAGGCTATCCCCGTGCATGAGCAGCACGGGGGTGCCATAAAGGTCGATGACCGTCTCCGTCTCCAGCAGGGCGCAGCCGCAGCGCTCGGCAAAGGCCTCACCCACCAGAAAGTCCCGGTTGCCGTGGGCGAAATAGACCGCGAGTCCTTCCCTGCTCAGTCGATGCAGGATGCCGACGATCTCGTCCAGGTGCGGAGCGGGATCATCATCGCCGATCCAGTATTCGAACAGATCGCCCAGGATGTACAACGCATCGGACCCGGGTGCCCGCTCGGCGAGAAACCGGGCGAACTGCTCCAGGGTCCGTGGACGATCCCTGTCCAGGTGCAGGTCGGAAATGAACAGCGTTTGAGGCACCGGGCAGGCTTACTGCTCGGTCACGCTGTTGAGCACGATGGGCTCCTTGGGTACGTCCTGATGCATGCCCTGACTGCCGGTGGGCACGGCAACAATGCTTTCCACTACATCCATGCCTTCCACCACCTTGCCGAATACGGCGTAGCCCCAGCCCTGGGGTGTCTCGGCGGTGAAGTCCAGGAAGCGATTGTGTTCCACGTTGATGAAGAACTGCGCCGTGGCGGAGTGGGGGTTGGGGGTGCGGGCCATGGCCAGTGTGCCCACCTCGTTGCTCAGGCCGTTATTGGCCTCGTTGCGAATGGGATCGCGGGTGGGCTTTTGCTGCATGTCCGGGGTGAAGCCACCCCCCTGCACCATGAAGCCGGGAATCACCCGGTGAAAGATGGTGCCGTCGTAGAAGCCGTCTCGCACATAGGTCAGGAAGTTCTCGACCGTCTCGGGGGCCTTGTCCGCGTAGAGTTCCAGGACCAGGGTGCCCTTGGTCGTCTCAATCTGGACCTTGGGGTTGTCGGTTTCGGCCATCACTTGGTTTCCCATGGTTAAGGACAGCAGCGCCAGGAGCACTACACACTGTCGGATCATTGATTTCATGCGATTTTGTCCGTCGGAGTTACCCGTTGGTGGCCTGTGATGATAGCCGTTGCGGGCGCCCCGGGGAAGTTTGCCCGTCCGGGGCGGAGCGCGTCGGGCTTCGTGGCTGACCTTTCTGGTGTATCGTGGGACTTGGTATGCTCCATTTCCTGTCCCAATCCCGACTCATCCAGCCAGACCCGCGACATGCTGAACATATACAACACCCTGACTCGCCGCAAAGAACCCTTCAAATCCATGGAGACCGGTCGGGTGCGCATGTATGTGTGTGGCATGACCGTGTACGACTACTGCCACCTGGGACATGCGCGGGTGCTGGTGGTGTTTGACATCGTCTACCGCTACCTCCAGGCCCTGGGCTACGAGGTGACCTATATCCGCAACATCACGGATATCGATGACAAGATCATCCGTCGCGCCGCCGAGAACGGTGAGGGGATCGATGCCCTCACGGAGCGCTTCATCCAGGCCATGCACGAGGACGCCGAGGCCCTGGGAGTGTTGCGTCCCACCGCCGAGCCCCGGGCCACGGAGCACGTGCATGAAATCCTGCACATGATCCAGCGCCTCATGGAACGGGGCTACGCCTACCAGGCCGATAACCGGGATGTGTACTACAGCGTGACCCGCTTTGAGGACTACGGCAAGCTGTCGGGCAAGCGCCTGGAGGATCTGCGCGCCGGTGAACGAGTGGCCATGGACGAGGCCAAGCGTGACCCCATGGACTTTGTCCTCTGGAAGGCTGCCAAACCTGGTGAGCCCGCCTGGGATGCCCCCTGGGGCGCGGGACGCCCCGGCTGGCATATCGAGTGCTCGGCCATGTCCACGCATTTTCTGGGCAACCACTTCGACATCCACGGCGGCGGACAGGATCTGCAGTTCCCCCACCATGAGAACGAGATCGCCCAGAGCGAGGCGGCCACCTGCGAGCACTTTGTGAACTACTGGATGCACAACGGCTTCGTGCGGGTGGACGAGGAGAAGATGTCCAAGTCCCTGGGGAATTTCTTCACCGTGCGCCAGGTGCTGGAGCATTATCGGGCCGAGGTGGTGCGCTATTTTATCCTGGGCAGCCACTATCGCAGTCCGCTGAACTACAACGACGAGGCCCTGGAGAGCGCCCGCAACGGCCTGTCGCGTCTGTATACGGCCCTCAGGGGGCTCCCGGCCCAAGCCGCTGAAGATGGCGGCGCCCAATACCGTGCCCGTTTCCATGCGGCCATGGCCGATGACTTCAACACGCCCGTGGCCCTGGCGGTGCTATTCGACCTGGCCCATGAGATCAACCGGCTGCGGGAGGGGCAGGCCGATGAGGCGGCCCGCCTGGCAGGACTGCTCAAGGAGCTGGGCGCGATGCTCGGTATCCTGGAATCGGACCCGGAGGCCTTCCTCAAGGGCGGCAGTGCCGATGGCCCCGACGAGGCCCAGGTGGAGGACCGCATCCAGGCCCGCATCCAGGCCCGCCTGGAGGCCCGCAAGCGCAAGGACTTCACCGAGGCCGACCGCATTCGTGACGAACTCAAGGCCCAGGGGGTCATCCTGGAGGACGGCCCGGGCGGGACCACCTGGCGTCGAGAATAGGTGGCACTCCACCGGACGATTGCGGTTGGCCCGAGCACCCGTACGGGCCGTTCGCGAACGGCCCTGGCGGAGTATCCGTCGCCCCAGGGCTTGGGGGCGGCCCAAATCCCTGTGCCCAGGGCAGGATGGTTGGACTAGAGCGCCATAGAATGGGAAAATCCCGCCAACACTCCCACCCCCCAGGATGACCCCCCGATGCCTGCCCAGATCATCGATGGCCGCGCCACCGCAAAAACCGTTCAAGAAGAGGTCCGCCAGGCGGTGGAGGCGCGCGTTGCGGCGGGCCAGCGCCCGCCCGGTCTGGCAGTGGTGTTGGTGGGCGACGACCCGGCCTCCCAGGTCTATGTGCGCAACAAGCGTCGTGTGTGCGACGCCGTTGGCATGGTCTCCCAGTATTTCGACCTGCCGGACAACGTCTCGCTCGGCGACCTGCTGGACGTGATCGATGACCTCAATGCCGACCCCAATATGGACGGCATCCTGGTGCAATTGCCGCTGCCCCGGCATATCGACCCGGAGCAGGTGATCGAGCGCATCGACCCCGCCAAGGATGTGGACGGCTTTCATCCCTACAACATGGGTCGCCTGGCCCTGCGCGTGCCCCGCCTGCGCCCCTGCACCCCCTACGGCGTGAAACGCCTGCTGGACGAGACCGGGGAGACCTACAAGGGGCGTCACGGTGTGGTCATTGGCGCCTCCAATATCGTCGGTCGGCCCATGGCCCTGGAGCTGATGCTGGCCGGTGCCACGGTGACCGTCTGCCATCGCTTCACCCACGACATGCCGGTGCATGTGGGACGGGCGGATATCCTGGTGGCCGCCGCCGGGCGCCCGGGCCTGATCCAGGGCGACTGGATCCGCGAGGGCGCCACGGTGATCGATGTGGGCATCAACCGCCAGGAGGATGGCAGCCTGGTGGGCGATGTACAGTTCGATGCAGCCGCCGAGCGTGCCGCCTGGATCACGCCCGTTCCGGGTGGGGTGGGCCCCATGACGGTGGCCATGCTCATGAAGAACACCCTGCAGGCCTGCGAGGCCTCGGAGAAGGCGGGTATCTGTTTTTCGTGAAATCCCGATGGCAACACTGGGGCTTTGCATCGGCGCAAGGGCTTTGCTAGAGTCCCGATGAAGAGGAAATGAAGCGATGCGCCATCCCCACGCACAATCCGGCTTCGTTACGAGCGTCCCGCTCCGGGACGCCTCGCTGGCCCGTGCCTCCTGCCTGCCTCTGCTGACCCTGCCGCGACTGCCGCGCTAGCGGCGACCACTTCGCCTGGCGAGGCCAAACGCACCCTAACGCAGGAATGACCGGCCCCAACCAGGGCCCGGGTCAGTGTAGAATTCCTACCCAAACACGCGGACGGCAGCGGCCGTTCCTTGGGAGTTCAGAGACATGGCAGGCAAAGAAAAACTCTTCATTTTCGACACCACCCTTCGCGACGGCGAACAGAGCCCCGGTGCTTCCATGACCCGAGAGGAAAAGGTCCGCATCGCCAAGGGTCTGGAAAAGATGCGCGTGGACGTGATCGAGGCGGGCTTCCCGGCTGCCAGCATCGGTGACTTCGAGTCCGTGCAGGCGGTGGCCCGGGCGGTCAAGGAAAGCACGGTCTGCGGCCTGGCCCGCGCCAAGGAGGCGGACATTGATCGAGCTGGTGAGGCCCTGCGCGATGCCAACTCCGCCCGCATCCACACCTTCCTGGCCACCTCGCCCATCCACATGCAGCACAAGCTCAAGATGACCCCCGGTCAGGTGGTCGAGCAGGCCGTCCTGGCCGTGCAGCGTGCCCGCCAATGGACGGACAACGTGGAGTTCTCCCCCGAGGATGCCGGCCGCTCCGAACTCGACTTCCTCTGCCGGGTGATCGAGGCAGTGATCGATGCGGGTGCCACCACCATCAACATCCCGGACACCGTGGGCTACAACATCCCCCAGCAGTTCGGCGAATTGATCAAGAACCTGCGTGAGCGGGTGCCCAATGCCGACAAGGCCGTCTTCTCCGTGCACTGTCACAACGACCTGGGCGTGGCCGTGGCCAACTCCCTGGCCGCCGTGCTCAATGGTGCACGGCAGGTGGAATGCACCATCAACGGTCTCGGCGAGCGTGCCGGCAATGCCGCCCTGGAAGAGGTCGTCATGGCGGTGCGCACCCGTCAGGATGTCTTCCCCTGTGACACCACCCTGGACACCACCCAGATCGTACCCTGTTCGCGGCTGGTCTCCACCATCACCGGTTTCCCGGTGCAGCCCAACAAGGCCATTGTGGGCGCCAATGCCTTTGCCCATGAGTCGGGCATTCATCAGGATGGCGTGCTCAAGCACCGCGACACCTACGAGATCATGCGGGCTCAGGATGTGGGTTGGTCGGACAATCGGATCGTGCTTGGCAAGCATTCAGGCCGTAACGCCTTCCGCACCCGTCTCAAGGATCTGGCCATTGATTTCGAGTCCGAGGAGGAATTGAACGAGGCCTTCGCCCGGTTCAAGGAACTGGCGGACAAGAAGCACGAGATCTACGACGAGGATCTCCAGGCCCTGGCCACCGAGGCCGCCATCGCCATGGAATACGAGCG
The DNA here is from genome assembly GCF_022227565.1 of Ectothiorhodospira sp. 9100. Classification (NCBI taxonomy): domain Bacteria; kingdom Pseudomonadati; phylum Pseudomonadota; class Gammaproteobacteria; order Chromatiales; family Ectothiorhodospiraceae; genus Ectothiorhodospira; species Ectothiorhodospira sp. 9100. The sequence goes on along the minus strand of NZ_JAJNAN010000037.1, from coordinate 19,631 downwards.
GGCCAAACTGGTGTCGCTGCGGGTGTGCTCGGAGACCGGCGAGACGCCGGTGGCCCAGGTGACGGTGAATGTGGAGGGCGAGGAACGCCACGGTGAGGCCGAGGGCAGTGGTCCGGTGGATGCCGCCTTCAAGGCCATCGAAACGGTGATGCACAGCGGCACGCAACTGCTCCTGTACTCGGTGAACAACATCACCAGTGGCACCGATGCCCAGGGTGAGGTGACCGTACGCCTGGAGAAGGCCGGGCGCATCGTCAATGGACAGGGGGCCGATACGGACATCGTCATCGCCTCGGCCAAGTCCTACCTGAACGCGTTGAACCGCCTCGTGACGCCCGATCATCGGGCTCATCCCCAGCGCGGAGATGTCTGATCAAGGCCAGGTCATGGATGAAGCCCGGCGACGGCAGTACCTGAAGGCGATGGGGATACAGGTCTGGGTACCGCGCCGGGAACCGGAGGCGAGCCTGGATCTGTCTCCTCCAGAGCCAGTGGCCATGCCGCCTGCTTCGACACCGGTGCCGGAGCAGGCGGCAGCTGTGGAGGTGCCACCCGTGGTGATGGATGCCTCCGTGGGACGTGAATCGCCCCCGGAGCCGGAGATGCCGCCCTGGCTGGACGAAGCGCCGTGGCCCGACGAGGCCTATGAGCCGGTGATGCCCTCGGGTGAGGGCTACGATGAGCCTGATCTCCCTGAGCCGGACGATGGGGTGTCCACCCTGGATTGGGAGGGGCTGGCTGCCCGGGTGGCCCAGTGCACCCATTGCAACGAGCTTGTGCAAACCCGCACCCAGACTGTGTTCGGGGTGGGTGACCGCCAGGCCGATTGGCTGTTTATCGGTGAGGCCCCCGGTGCCGAGGAAGATCGTCAGGGCGAGCCCTTTGTGGGGCGGGCCGGCAAGTTGCTGGACAGCATGCTCGCCGCCCTGGGCAAGAAACGGGGGGAGGGCGTGTACATCGCCAATATCCTCAAGTGTCATCCACCTCGTAACCGGGATCCCTCCCCCGAGGAGGCCCGTGCCTGTCGGGCCTATCTGGATCGCCAGATCCAGTTGATCCGTCCGAAGATCCTGGTGGCACTTGGGCGGGTGGCCGCCCAGAATCTGCTGGATACCGGGGACGCCCTGGGCAGCTTGCGCGGTCGTGTGCTGGAGTACCGGGGTATCCCGGTGGTGGTGACCTACCACCCGGCGTATCTGCTTCGCCGCCCCTCGGAAAAGCGCAAGTCCTGGGAGGATCTGTGCCGGGCCATGGACCAGATGCAGGCCGAACAGCCATCATGAACGCGGTCACTGCCCCCAACCTGGCGTTGCGCCCCATGGTACGCAATGACGTGCCACGGGTGATGGAGGTGGAGCCTCGGGCGTATCCGTATTCATGGACCGAGGCCATCTTCCGGGACTGCCTGCGGGTGGGCTATTCCTGTTGGGTGCTGGAGGACGCCGGCACCGGCCATCTCATCGGCTATGGGGTCATGTCCATGGCGGTGGGAGAGTGCCATGTGCTCAACCTGACCGTGCGCCCGGAGATGCAGGGGCAGGGTCTTGGACGCCATCTGCTGCGGTCCTTTCTGGATCTGGCCAGGGAGCGACGTGTGGAGACGGTCTTCCTGGAGGTGCGCCCCTCCAATGTCCCGGCGCTGGCCCTTTATCGCACCGAGGGCTTCAACGAGGTGGGCTTGCGACGCGGTTATTATCCCGCCGCCCACGGTCGGGAGGATGCCCTGGTGATGGCCATGCAGCTGTAGAAAAAATGAAAAAATGGGGACAGACCCCTTTTGGGCCTGCGGCCGAAAAGGGGTCTGTCCCCATTTTTTCTTTCACTGGCCCCGCAGCAGCGTTTCCAGCACGCTCAGGAAGTGCTCCACGTCCAGGGGCTTGGTCAGGTATTCATCAAAGCCGACGCTGATGCCACGCTCCACATCCCGTTCGGTGGCGAAGGCTGTCAGGGCCATGACCGGGATGGCAGCGGTGGCCGGGTTGGCGCGTAGCTGCTTGAGTACCTGATAGCCGTCCAGTTCAGGCATGTTGATGTCCAGCAGGATCAGGTTGGGCGTGTGGGCAGCAGCCAATTCCAGGCCCAGGCCCGGGTTGGGTGCGCTGAGCAGGCGCAGTTGGGGGCGCCGGGTGAGGATCTGCGCCACCAGGCGCAGATTGGCCGGATTGTCGTCGATATGCAGGACGGTGTGGGTTCGGGTTGCATCCTCCTTTGATCCGGGGTGGCTCTGTGTCTCCATGCGGCTCACCTCGACGGACTCACGAACACCCTGGGGCAAGCGCACCCAGAAGGTGCTGCCTTCCCCAGGCTGGCTGTCCACGCCGATCTCTCCCCCCATGACCTCGATCAGCCGACGACTGATGGCCAGCCCGATGCCTGTCCCCTCCACGCCCTCGGTACAGCCTTCCAGCCGGGTGAAGGGCTGGAAGAGTTGGTCCAGCTTGTCCGGGGGGATACCCTTGCCAGTGTCGGTCACGCTGATGCGCAGCCAGTCCGCCTTCTCATCGCCGCGGATGTCCAGACGCACATCGCCGCCATCCCGGTTGTACTTGATGGCGTTGGAAAGCAGATTGATCATCACCTGCTTGAGGCGCATCCGGTCGGCCAGGGCCACCCGGTCCGTGTGCGGCCCCGGGTCGATGCGGATCTGTCGGGCGTCGGCCAGGGGGGTGACCAGCATCAGGCATTCGCCCACCAGTTCTTGCAGCGGAATGTTCTCAATGGATAACTCCACCTGGCCGGCCTCCACGCTGGACAGGTCCAGCACCTCATTGATGAGATCCAGCAGGTGGCGACCGCCCTTGAGGATCTCGCGCACACTGTCCGTCTGGAGCTCGTCCAGGGTAGGGTCGGTTTCCAGCAACTGGGCAAATCCCAGCACGGCGTTCATGGGTGTGCGCAACTCATGGCTCATGTTGGAGAGAAACTCCGACTTGGCCTGGCTGGCCCGCTCGGCCTGCTCCTTGGCTCGGCGCAGGTCTTCCTCTGCCTGCTTGCGGTCGCTGATGTCCTTGTGGCTGACCACCAACTGCCGGCTGGATGCCGGCCCACCATCCAGGGGGTTGGCCAGCACCAGGAAGGCCGCACCCTCCATCTGATACTCATCCTCGAAGTGCTGGGCCTCGCCACGCAGCACCTGGCGGATTCCTTCCGCGATCCGTTGCGCCTCCCGGGCCGCCTTGCCCTGAACTGCGCCACACAGGGAAAGATAGTTGATGCCCTGTCCCACCGGGTCCTGGGCGCCTTCATGGTGGCGGCCAAAGTCATCCCAGGCACCATTCACGGCAATGATCCTGCCCTCGTGATCCAGCACGCAGATGCTGGAGCGCAATGAGTCGATGATGGCCTGGGTGAAGGCCAGTGTTCTGGCCTCGCGTTCCTGGGCTGCGGCCTCGATGGCGCGGCGCTTGCGTTCCCGTTCCATCTGGTGGAGGGCGTGGGAGATGTCCTCGACGATGCCCTGCAGCGATTGCAGTACATCCGCGGTGAACAGGCCCTTCTCGCGCCCCATGAAGCTGGCCAGGCCCAGCAGTTCGTCGCCCCGGAACAGCACAAAATGGACGCAGGTACGGATGCCGGTTCCAGCCGACCACGCCCGCCAGGCCTCGGGCGTATCGGGTGACTGGCAGTCCTTGCACAGCAGAGGGCGATCGTTCAGGCATTCCCAGGGGTTGCCCCGGAGCATCTCCCAGGTCTGTTGCAGAGGCAGCCCCTGGGCCTGCTCTTCACTCAGTCCGTGGACCACGGGTTTTTTCAGTTGGGCATCACCGCGGTGGCGCAGGCTGATGGCGCAGGCATCCAGCCCGCCCTGTTCCACGACGATGCAGGCCGTGCGATGCAGCAGGCGCCACTCATCATCGATGCGGTTGATGCATTGATTCACCTGGGTGCGGGTCGCATACAGGCGGAAGATTTGCTCCAGGCGTGACTGGGCCAGCTTGCGCTCGGTGATATCGCGATTGACGCCGCGCCGACCCAGGTAGGTGCCGTCGTTGTCCATGACCGGCTGACACTGGTGTTCGATCCAGCGAATCGCTCCATCGGGCCGATGCACCGCGAACTCCAGGGCTATGTGGGGCAGATCACTTTGCTGATGGGCCACTTCGTCGAGGTGCTTGCTCCAGCGCTGCGTATCCTCCGGAGTGAAAAGTGTGTCCATCATGTTCGGATCACGCAGGAAGGCTTCCGGGGGATGCCCACTGATGTCTTCACAGCCAGGGGATACGTAGACATAGCGGCCATCGGCCCCATACCAGTAGTCCCAGTCCGGCGAATGCTGGGCTGCAATCCGGTAGCACCGTTCACTCTCGCGCAGTTGCTCATGGGCGGTGCGCAACTCCTCCTCATGACGCACCCGCTCGGTGAGGTCCACCAGGGCGCAGGCAAACTCCAGATCCCGACCGTCCCTGCCCGGCAGTCGCGCCACATGCAATTCACCCGGGAAACGGTCTCGTTGCTCGGGACTGCCCGTAAAGCGGATCTCTGCCACTCGGGCCTGTCCCTCGAGCGCGGCCTGGCGCAGGGCCTTCTGGACGACGTTCTCGTGTTCCCGGTCCACCAGGCTGCACAGCCGCTGCCGCCGCAAGTGGCTCACATCCAGTTTGAACGCCCTGGCTGCCTCCTGATTGGCCTCCAGGATCATGCCCCCTTGATCCACCACCAGCGAGGCCATGGGCAGGCCACCAAAGAAGGCGGCGTAGTTTTCCAGCAACCGTTGAGTCAGGAACTGGGATTCGCGCAGTTCGGCGTTCTGGATTTCCAATTCTGATTCATACACGCTGAGGGTCTGGACCAATTGGGCCAGGGTCACCTCGCCCTGTTTGAGCAGTTCCTCGGCCTGTGCGAAATCGCCTTCCTGAACGGCGCGTTGGGCGCGTTTCAGGGCAGGGTGGGTCTGGGCGTCGTCTTGAGGCATCGCCAACAATGTGCAGGCCGCGCGGACACGGCATGGGCAGAGACCATCGCTTGGGCATGGCCCGTGGGCAGCCAGGGATCCTTTCATGGCGGGTGTCCGAGTTTACAGGGGGTGTGGGGGCGATACAATTCGCCCCGTGAGCGGCGCACTTCAGGCCTGTCCAGTGGCGTGCATTCCCGTGTCAACGCAATCCGCCCTGGTGCGTATTACCCCGTGAACACACCGGAAAAACTCCATGGGGAGACATGTCATGAACCGTAAGCCGACGCAACAATCCAGCCTCAACCTGCCCCGTTCCCTGCTTGCCGGGGCGGTGGCCCTGTCACTGGCCCTGGGGGGGATGGCTGTCGCCTCAGCCCAGCCAACGGGCAGCGATCGGCCATGTGTCGAACGAGGCGCACCGTGGGGCGACAAGGGCAGGGCCGAGTCCCGCCAGAATCTGGACCATGAACAGCGCCAGGCCCTGCGTGAGCAACGGGAGGAACGTCGCCAGGCCTGGGCCGATATGAGCGATGAGGAACGCCAGGCCTTGCGTGAACGGCGTAGCGAGCATCGCAAGGCCTGGCGGGAGATGGACGATCCTGATCGCCAGGCCCTGCGCGAAACGATGCAGGAACGCCGTCAGGCCTGGAATGATATGGACGAGGATGAACGCCAGGCCCTGCGTGAACGCAAGCAGGAGCGCCGCGCTGCCTGGGAGGCCAAAAGCCCTGAGGAACGCCGTGAGATGCGCGAAAGACTCCGGGACATGGATCCCGAAGCGCGCCGTGAATGGTTCCAGCAGCAACGCGGTTGATGCGGAGGCATGATGTCCACGCCCCTGGAAGCCTGGCCTGTGGATGAGGGGACGGTGTCCGCACCGGTCCCCGAGCCGAAATGCGCGGATGGCAAGGATGCCTTCCCGGTGGCCGTGACCCTGGAGGCATTCCTTGAAGGGGTGCAGAACCGGGCCGTGCGCATGGCTGCCCTGGCCCTGGGCGACCAGGAGGCCGCCCTGGACCTGGTTCAGGATGCCATGGTGGCGTTGATCGACCGCTACCGGGACCGGCCGCCGGAGGCCTGGGGGCCGCTGTTCTGGCGGATCCTGCAAAGCCGCATCCGTGATACCTACCGGCGTCGCCGGGTACGTCAGCGGGTGCTGGCAGTGCTGGGCTGGTCGGATGATGAAGACCGGGAGGATCCCCTGAATACCTTGCCGGATTCATTCACTCCAGGGCCTGACCAGGCCCTGGCCGATGGGCGGTTTGCTCAGGATCTGGAATCTGCCCTGCGCGCCTTGCCCCTGCGACAGCAGCAGGCCTTTTTGCTGCGTCACTGGGAGGGACTGGACACCTCTGCCACCGCTGCGGCGCTGGGTATCAGTGAAGGGAGTGTGAAGACCCATTTGTATCGAGCCCTGCAAAGCCTGCAGGGACATCTGGAGGCCTACCGATGAGCCCCGAACGGCATTCCCCCGCGCACCGCGCCCCGGAAAAAAACTCCCGGGCAGTGGTGGACGATTCTGCCGCACTGCTGGAGCGGGTGCGCCATACACTGGACGATCAGGCCACATTGACCGGGTTCGAGCAGGCCCGCCTGCGTCATGCCCGTCGCCAGGCGCTGTCCTCGTCCCGGCACCCTGTGCCCTCTCGCTGGTTCCCCGCGGGTGGGCTGGCCCTGGCGGCTTCACTCATGCTCACGGTGGCGGTGTGGTTCGCCCTGGAGCCGGACGTGGGTCACGAGCCGCTGCCGGTGGCCCTGGCGGAGATGGAGGATGTGGAGTGGCTCATGGAGAGTGACGACCCTCTTTGGGTGGCGGATCTGGATGACCCGGCCTTTGTGCTCTGGGCCATGGAGGAGGGGCGGTGATGCGACCCATCTGGATCATCCCATGCCTGGTCCTGGTCCTGTGCCTGGCCTGGCCGGTTACGCATCTGGCCGCAGATCCACGGCCGGAAGCGCCGCCCTGGTCCGAACTCAGCCGCGACCAGCAGGCGGTGCTCGAACCCCTGGCCGAGGACTGGAACGATCTGCCTGAACGGCGCCGTGCCCACCTGTTGCACATGGCCGAGCGCTGGAAGGGGATGGACGCGGACGAGCGGGCGGACCTGACCCACAGGCTGGAGCGCTGGCAGGCCATGTCGCCGGAGGAGCGTGAACGGGTGAAGTCCCACGCCCGGCATCTGCGCTCCTTAAGTCCCGAGGAGCGCCAGGAGCTGCGGCAGCGCTGGGAGCGCTATCGGGACCTGCCGGATGAGAAGCGGGAGCGTTTGAAGGCGCGTTGGCGGGAGATGACACCGGATGAGCGTGAGGCGTGGCGGGAGCGGCGGGGGCGTCATACCCCTCACCCCAACCCCTCTCCCCGTTGGGGAGAGGGGCTCTGAACGCCCTTCTCCCCAACGGGGAGAAGGGCGGGGATGAGGGGGGCGGAGGGCACGATCACCTGGCAACCACTCACCCATTACAGTCCCCCTCCCACATCCCGTACAATGCAGGGTTTTACCCAGGTCGATCCTCACTCATGCCGTCCAGACACACCACAGAAACCGCCCGCCGGCGCACCTTCGCCATCATCTCCCACCCGGATGCCGGTAAGACCACCGTCACCGAAAAGCTGCTGCTCTATGGGGGTGCCATCCAGCTGGCCGGTACCGTGAAGGGCCGCAAGTCGGATCGCCACGCCACCTCCGACTGGATGGAACTGGAAAAACAGCGCGGCATCTCCGTGACCTCCTCGGTGATGCAGTTCCCCTACAAGGAGCGCATCGTCAACCTGCTGGACACCCCGGGTCACCAGGACTTCTCCGAGGATACCTATCGCACGCTGACCGCCGTGGACTCGGCGCTGATGGTCATCGACGTGGCCAAGGGTGTGGAGGAGCGCACCATCAAGCTCATGGAGGTGTGCCGCCTGCGGGACACCCCCATCATGACCTTCATCAACAAGCTGGACCGGGAGGGTCGCGAGCCCATCGAGCTCATGGATGAGGTGGAGGATGTGCTCAAGATCCCCTGCGCGCCCATCACCTGGCCCATCGGCATGGGCAAGCGCTTCAAGGGGGTGTATCACCTCAAGCGGGATGAGGTGAATCTGTTCTCGCCCACCCATGGCGGCAAGATGAACGCCGGCGAGGTGATCAAGGGGCTGGACAATCCGCGCCTGGACGAGGTGCTCGGTGGCCAGGCCAAGGAGTTGCGTGAGGAACTGGAGCTGGTGATGGGGGCCTCCAACGAGTTCGATCTGCAGGCCTACCTGGAGGGGCGTCTCACGCCGGTGTTCTTCGGTTCGGCCATCAACAATTTCGGCCTGCAGGAATTGCTGGATGACTTCGTGGCATACGCCCCGCCGCCGCGCCCGCGCGCCACGGACTCCCGGGAGGTGTTGCCGGAAGAGGAAAAGTTCTCCGGGTTTGTGTTCAAGATCCAGGCGAACATGGATCCCCAGCACCGGGATCGCATCGCCTTCATGCGCATCTGCTCCGGCAGCTTCAAGAAGGGCAGCAAGCTGCACCATGTGCGCATTGGCAAGGATGTGCGCATCGCCGATGCCCTGACGTTTCTGGCCTCGGATCGGGAACACGCCGAGGAGGCCTTCCCCGGGGACATCATCGGCATCCACAACCATGGCACCATCCGCATCGGTGACACCTTTACGGAAGGTGAAAAGCTGGCCTTCACGGGCATTCCCAACTTCGCCCCGGAGCTGTTCCGGCGCGCCCAGCTGCGCGATCCGCTGAAGATGAAGCAGTTGCAGAAGGGCTTGCAGCAACTCTGCGAGGAGGGGGCCACCCAGTTGTTCAAACCGCTGAACAATAATGACCTGATCCTGGGGGCCGTGGGGGTGCTGCAGTTCGATGTGGTGGCCCACCGCCTGAAGAACGAATACAACGTGGATGCCGGTTTCGAGAACGTGAATGTGCAGACCGCCCGCTGGGTGACGTCCGAGGATGAGCGCAAGCTGGAGCAGTTCAAGGACAAGGCCTCCAGCAACCTGGCCATCGACCACGGCGGCGATCTGGTCTACATCGCCCCGACGCGCGTGAATCTGCAGATGGCTCAGGAAAAATGGCCTGAAATCGAGTTCAGCGCCACCCGGGAGCACGGTATCGCCAGTTGAAATCGGTGTGGGGGGCGGACGCTCAATCCGTCCCCTCGGCTCACCCTTGAGGTGCTGGCGCGCCCCGGAGGAGCCCTTCGGTACTCAAGTCCTCGTCCAGTTCGGGCCAGTGCATCCCGTAACCACCGCCGCAAATCTGCCAGTTCAATAGCTGCCCCCGGGAAGCCCTGGCCAAGCGGGGATACCATTCCAAGGGCACGGAAATCCGGCGGCCATCCTTCAGTGCGACCACCAGAAATTCGTCGGTGAAGTCGATCGACTCCACACGCTCATCCGCGTTAAGTGCCAAAGTACCCATGCCAGGCCTCCAGAAACGTGATCTGGTGAGATTCTACAATACCCCTGATCCTGCGTAATTCGCGTGATGTAAAGCCCATGTTTCTGGACAGGCCAACGGGACTCAGCCAGAACTTCGCCGAGCAGTCGTCACGGTCCACGTGAATATGCGGAGGTTCTCCGGGTTCATGGCTGTACCAGTAAAACCGGTAGGGTCCTTCTCTTCGAACGGTGGGCACTGATGTCTCCTTACGGGTGCACCAAACGGCCAGTTCGGCCGGTTCTGGTTACTCGATCCAATCCCTGATCTGCTGGTGAATCTGGGCCAGGGCGCTTTTTCTGATCTCATCGGGCATGGGAGTGGATCCCATCTGGATGCCGATGATGTGTACGGTTGGGGGCAGGACCCCCATGGCCTTGCCCAGGGCCAGTGCGCCCACGACGCCCAGGCTGTGACTGGAGACGGTGGTGTCCGGGTGGATCAGGTCGTCCATGGACAGGACATGTACCGTGCCTGGTGGTCCGCCGGCATCCATGGCATCCACCAGGATGACGGTGTGCTGCTCCTTCATGGCCTCGATCAGACCGGCACCGGGGCGGTCCAGGGTGAGTGTGTTCACGCCGGGGATGGAGGGTAGGGTGTCCACGGCCTCCCAGCCCAGGGTGTCCTCCCCAAAGGGGGAGCCGATGCCGATGATGAGTACCCCATCCTTACTCCTCCCCCCGATCCACCCGCACCTTCAGAAAATGCGTGGCACAGGAGATGCACGGATCATAATTGCGGATGACCATCTCCCCCCGCAGCTTCAGGGCGTCATCGTCGTGGTGCAATCCAAAGGCCTCCAGCGACTGGCGCAGATCCTCCTCCATGCGGGCCTGGTTCTGGGAGGTGGGGGGCACGATGCGGGCGGTGAGCACCTTGCCCTCATCGTCCACGCGGTAGTGATGCCATAGGATTCCCCGGGGGGCCTCGGTGGCACCGAAGCCTTCTCCGGCCCGGGGTTCCACCTGAGCATAAGGCGTGTCCGTGGGGGCATAGGCCTCCAGAAGACGGCGGGCCTCCTGCAGGGCCTCCAGCAATTCCACGGCGCGGGCGACCAGGGAGTGGAACATGTTCCGGCTGGGCCAGGTAAGCCCGGTGGCATCCAGCGCTGCCCGGGTACGGGGCGAGAGGCGATCCAGGTTCAGGTTCAGCCGGGCCAGCGGACCCACCAGATAGGGCTGCCCATCCAGGTGAGAATACAGCGCCGTGGAATGGGGTACGTGGCTCTCCACGAAATGATCCGCATAGTCATCCGCCGATATGTCCAGCCCTTGATCGGAGACGATACGCCCGGCATACATGGGGTAGTCATCATTATGCCGCAGGGCCACATTGGTGAAGCTCTGCTCGTCCACGGGCAGATCCAGCCCGGCGGTGAAGCCCACCAGGGCCTCGGCGTCGTCCAGGGCCGCTTCCAGCCGATTCCCCAGGGCCCGGGCATCCTCCAGCGACGGGGCGTGATGGAAGCCACCCACCCGCACCCCCACCGGATGCACCGAACGCCCCCCCAGGAAACGGATCAGATCATTGCCCAGCTTCTGCAGGGCCAGCCCCCGGTGTACCGCCTCGGGGTGGTCCTTGGCCATGGCGATGGCATTGTCATAGCCCAGAAAGTCGGGCAGGGCCAGCAGGTGCACATGCAGGGCATGGCTCTGAATCCACTCACCGCAGTACATCAGGCGCCGGTTTTGCAGCACCCACTCGGAGGACTCCAGGCCAAAGGCCTGTTCCAGGGCCTGCACGGCGCTCATCTGGTAGGCCACCGGGCAGATGCCGCAGATGCGGGCCACGGTGTCGGGCACCTCGCGCCAGCTGCGCCCCTCCAGGAATTTCTCGAAATACCGGGGAGGTTCAAAGATCCGCAGGCGCAGCGCCTCGATGCGACCGTCCCGGGCCTTGAGTTCCAGGGCGCCTTCGCCCTCCACCCGGGCCAGCACCGGGACCTCAATACGGATGTCCCGCTTGTGGGGTGCGTCCTGACTCATGGGGTGCCCTGATCCCAGTCCAGGCCTTCCTCGAGAAACCCCGGGGCCTGGCTGTTGATGAAGTGAAAGCGCCGGGCGATGTCCTCGGGCATCAGCCCCAGCCCCTGAAAGCGCCGGGCCAGCGGTGCGGTGTTGGGGTTTTCCGCCGGCCCGAAGCAGCCATAGCAGTCACGTCCGAAGGCGGGGCAGATGGCCCCGCAGCCGGTACGGGTGACCGGCCCCAGACAGGGTGTGCCCCGGGTCACCAGGACACAGACGATGCCCTGGCGCTTGCAGGCCTGACAGACCTTCTCGTTGTCCACGAACGGCAGGGCGCCGAACAGCAGTCGGCGGATGGCGGTGAACACCTGCTGGGCATTCACCGGGCAGCCCCACAGTTCCAGGTCCACCTTCACCTGGGCGGAGATGGCGCTGGCCGTATCCAGGCTCTCGATGAATTCGGGCCGGGCATAGATGGCCCGGGTCCAGTCACCCACGCCCTGGGCATTGAAGTTGCGCAGGGCCTGCAGCCCGCCGGCGGTGGCGCAGGCGCCGATGCTGATCAGATAACGGGCACTCTCCCGCACCCGCCGGATGCGCACCGCCTCCTCCTGTGTGGAGATGCTGCCTTCCACGAAGGCGATATCTACCGGGGCGTCCGGGTCCATGGGGCCGGCCTCGGCGAAATGCACGATGTCCACCAATTCGGCCAGTTCCAGCAGGGCCGGGCCGGCATTGATGAAGGCCAGCTGACAGCCGTCGCAGGAACTGAACTTGTGAACCGAGACCCTGGGTTTCATCAAAAGCCCTCCCGGTCGATCCAGTCGGCGATGTCCGGATAGCGGAACACGGGGCCGTCCTGGCAGATGAAGTGAGGCCCTACCTGGCAATGCCCGCAGTGACCGATGCCACACTGCATGTTGCGCTCAATGCTCAGCCAGATGTGGAAGGGGTCCACGCCCTGCGCCAGTAGCCGGGGTATGGCGGCCTTCATCATGGGCTCGGGTCCGCAGAGCACGGCCACCGTATCCTCGGGCGGGATGTTGGCGCGCTCCATCAGCACCGTGACATTGCCCACGCTGAAGGGCCATTGGGGGCCGCCCTGGTCCGCCGCCAGCAGCACCTGGACATCCCGGATCTTCTCCCACGCCTGGTACTGGCGTCGCCAGATCAGATCGTGGCTGTGTTTCACACCCTGGAGGATGGTGATCTGCCCGTAGTCATCGCGGCGGCGCAGCATGTAGCGGATCATGGAGACCACCGGTGCACAGCCCAACCCACCGCTGATGACCACCACATTGCGACCCTGGGCCGCCTGCAGCGGCCAGCCCCGTCCATAGGGTCCGCGCAGGCCCAGGGTGTCGCCCACCCGCAGGCGCTCAAGCCCGTGGGTGACCCGGCCCACGGCACGGATGGTGTGCTCCAGCGGGTCGTCGTCATCCGGGTCGGAGACGATGGAGATGGGCACCTCGCCCACGCCGAACAGGTAGAGCATGTTGTACTGCCCCGGATAGGAGCGGTAGGCAGCGCGGATACCGGGGTCCACCAGTTCCAGCTTGAGGGAGAAGATGTCGCGGGTTTCCTGCACGCGGCTGGTGATGCGGGCCTCCCAGGGCAGGTCCGTGGGCTCACGCATCGGGGGTCTCCTGCAGCAGGGCATGGGCCTCGGCGGTGATGTCGATGCCCACCGGGCACCAGGTGATGCAGCGCCCACAGCCCACGCAGCCGCTGCGACCGTACTGCTCATGCCAGCTGCCCAGCTTGTGGGTGAGCCACTGGCGATAACGCAGCCGGGTGTCGGAGCGCACGATGAAATGCCCCATGAAGCTGTGCTCGGCGTTGAAGCAGGAACTCCACTGGCGCAGGTGTTCGGAGCTCTGCCCGTTGAGGGCCGGTTCGTCCATTTCCATGTGACAAAAGCAGGTGGGGCACACCGCCGTGCAGTTGCCGCAGGACAGGCAGCGCTCGCCCACGTCCGCCCAGTGCCCGGCCTGAAGCCGCTCATACAGGGCCTGTTTGAGATGGCGCCCGGGCAGGGCGCGGCCCTGGCGCAGGGTTGCCTGGTGGGTCTCCCTTTCGGCGGCGCGCTGCTGTGAGGCGGTGGCCTCATCCAGGTCGAGACGTTCCAGCAGCGTCCTCCCGGCCTGGGTGCCGGCCCAGAGCAGATAGCCATCGTCCAGCTCGGCCATGCCCAGGTCATGGCCCCGGGTGATGGCCGGACCATCGCCGGTGGAGGCACAAAAACAGGTGTCGGCCGGGTGGGCGCATGAGACGCCCACCAGGAACAGCGCCTCGCGCCGCTTGCGGAACCAGGGGTCGGGAAACCGCCCGTGCATGAAATGCCGCTCCTGCAGGTCCAGGGCGGCCAGGTCGCAGGGGCGTACGCCGATCACCGCTGTGGGCTCGGGATCATCCTGGGCGGATTCAAACGACAGTGCCCCATCGGGCGAACGCTGTGCCCGCCAGATGATCTCCCGAGGCGTGAACGTCAGGGGCTTGAGGGCCTGAGGACCATTGGCCCAGGCGAAGCAACGGGGGTCGTCCCGCTGTTGCAGGCGGTAGCTGCCTGGTTGTTGCACGTCGCGCATGCCGGCGGGCAGATCCTCCCAGCGCTGGACCGGCTGGAACAGCAGGGTGCCCTCCCGGGCTACCGGGCCCAGGATGCGGTCAAAGCCGGCGCCCTTGAGGGCCTCCACAAGGCGGTTGGCCTCGGTGCGTGGGAGAAAGACGGAGTGCTCGTCCATGGGGAAAGGTTAGCTCAAAAGCGACGGCAAGGGGACGGGCCCGTCCCCTTGCCCCCCAGTGCGCCTTGATCCGGGTCAAGGAGGCGGCAGCCCCCGGCTCCGGATACTGCGCCCCTCAAGCCTATCCCCCCAAGCCAGCCCCTGGAGTACCGCCATGAACTGCAATCAATGTGAACAGACCTTCCGGCAGACCGCCTGCGTGACCTCCCCCGGCACTTGTGGCAAGGATGAGGACATGCACTCCCTGCAGGAATTGCTGTTGTACGGCCTCAAGGGCATGGCGGCCTATGCGCATCATGCCCGCCGTCTGGGGCAGTCCGACCCGGAGGTGGCCGCCTTCATGGAGGAGGCCCTGTTCGCCACCATGACCAATGTGAACTTCGACATGGAGTCCCTGCTGGAGCTGTGCCTGCGCTGCGGGCAGGTGAATCTGAAGGTGATGGAGATGCTGGACCGTGGGCATGTGGAAACCTTTGGCCAGCCGGCGCCGGCGACCGTGAAGGAGGGCACTCAAGCAGGCCCCGGCATTCTGGTGACCGGACACGACCTGCTGGATCTGTGGGACTTGCTCAAACAGGTGGAGGGGGCAGATATCAATGTCTACACCCACGGGGAAATGCTGCCGGCCCACATGTATCCCAGGCTGCATAACCACCCGAACCTGGCCGGTCATTTCGGTGGTGCCTGGCAGATGCAGAAGCGGGAGTTCGAGCAGTTCCCGGGACCCGTGCTGGCCACCACCAACTGCGTGCTCATCCCGCCGGAGAGCTACCGGGACCGCCTGTTCACCACGCGTGCCACCGCAGTACCTCAGGGGCAGCGGATCACCGACGAGGACTTCTCTGTCGTGATCGAGGCGGCACGTCGTTGTGAGCCCTGTGTCGACCACCCCAAGGGCGAATCCACCGTGGGCTTCCATCACAGCGTGCTGCTGTCCCATGCCGATACCCTGGTGGAGGCCGTCAAGGCCGGCAAGATCAGTCGGTTCTTCGTCATCGGCGGTTGCGACGGTGCGGCCAAGGGTCGCAACTACTTCAGTGATTTCGCTGCCGCCACGCCTGACGACAGCTTCATCCTCACTCTGGGCTGCGGCAAGTACCGCATCCGCGACCACGAATATGGCGAGCACCTGGGATTCCCGCGTCTGCTGGATATGGGGCAGTGCAACGATGCCTACGGTGCCATCCGCGTGGCCATCGCCCTGGCCGAGGCGTTTGAGTGCGAGGTGAGTGAGCTGCCCCTGAGTCTGGTAATCAGCTGGTTCGAGCAAAAGGCAGTGGCGGTATTTCTCACTTTGCTGAGCCTGAATGTGAAGGGCATCACCCTGGGGCCGAATCCGCCGGCCTTTGTCTCACCAAATGTTTTCGCGTTGCTCCAGGCACGTTACGAACTGAAACTGACCGGGGGCGATCCCCAGGGAGACGCAGCTCGCGCCGTGGCCGCGAGCTGTTGATGCCGCGCTCCGGGAAGTGTTTAAGACCTTCGAGCACTTCGTGCAGCAGGGCAACATCGGTCTGACGCTCTATCGGTTGCAAGGATCCTGATTCGCGCTGCCGCCCATGGTTGACAGTCAGACGACTTGAGCAATCCCTGTGAAAAGCGAACCATGGGAACCTGAGGGGCCTTTCGATCCGCCGGACGAGAGGCATTGATGATGCGAGGGGGTTCATATGGTCGGGATCAGGGCGGGTTGGACGGGTTCGTTGGCTGCGGGTCTTCTACTGGCGGCAGGACTGGCGTCCACGCAAGAAATCACCCAGGGTCGTTACCAGGTCCTGGAGTTGGAGGGGGATCTGGAATGGGCATCGGGCCCGCCGGAGTTGATCTCCATGGAATCCCGGGAGCAGGTGACCGTCCGGGCCCTGAGGGCCTTCGGTCGACTCCCCGAGGCGTATTCCCGTCTCGCCCTGGAGCTGCGTGGGCAGGGGGTGGACCTGTTCTCCGCCGGCCCGGCAGAGGTGCGCGAACTGCTGACAAGGGCCCGGTCCGGTGATCTGAACGTGGATCCCGACCGGCTGGAGGGACTGCTGGCCCTGCTGGAGGATCGGGATTACCTGGACTGGGCGCCCTTGAGTCCCGGAGACACGGTGACCCTGACGGATCAGACCCCTTTCCGGGGCCAGGGTGAGGTGGTGCTGGAGACCGAGTCCGGGGAGCGTCAACGATTCGCCACCCGGGAGGATGATCGTCCGGGTCTCCAGGAGGCACCGGCCGATGCGCTCGTATTGCCTGAACCCGTGGAGCAATGGTGGGCTCAGTGGAACCAGCGGCTTGAAGCGCTGCAGGGGCCACTGGCGTTTGATGCCCCGCCGGAACTGGTGCCGTTGGGCGATGGACGTTTCCAGACCCGCCTGGCTTCCGTGGCCGTGAGGATCCCCTGGCCCAGGGAGGGTTATGACGATTCCTGGATACCCCTGGATGGCGTGGCCGTCACGGTGGGGCCGTTTGAGGATGAACGCATCCCCTTCCAGGTGAGCCTGCCGTCAGAGGCATCGGTGGTGACTGAGGAGGGGGAACGCCTGGCCCGACTGGATCTCTCTGCCCCCCGCCTGGAGGGGCTGTGGGCGGATGATCTGGGCGTGATGCTGGAAACCCGCTTCACGATGGGGCCTTCCGCCATGACCGTGGGTTACGGTCCATCCCCGGATGCCGAGGTGGACCACCCGCAAGATCATGGCCGTCGATTCGATGCGGAATCCCCCCGCCGCATTGCCGTGGATGGCATGGACGTGATGCTTGATCTTCAGGACTCGGGAGCAGGCCTGTTCAGCGGCCCCCTGGCAATGGAAATCAAGGGTCTGGACATGGTCAGCATGACAGATCAGTCGATGGTGACGTTGGGCCGGTTGGCATTCAGGGTGGATTACCAGGGGATGGACCTGGCCGCCCTCGCGACGCTGAGCGAACACACCGCCACCCCCGAGCGATTGATGGAGCAGGATCCGGCAGAACTGCTGGCTGATACCCTGAAGGCGATGGGTGGATTCGAATCGGCATTTGAATTGTCGGAGCTTCTCATCAGTGGTCCGGAAGACCATCAATCCTTCCGTCTCTCCGGGGGGCGTGCCCAGACCGGTTTCGTGCCCTCAGCCAATGATGAACTGCATCGGGATCTGTGGGCCGGTATGTCGGTGAAAGGCTGGGCCTTCGAAGACGGCAATCGGCACGAGCAGGTGCAATTCAAGGCGGGCTCGGCGGCCATGGAAGGGCGTCTGGAAGGGGTGTCCCCCAAGGCGCTGCTGCATCTGGGCATGCAATCCATGATGACCGGCGAGGTTGAAGAGGATGTGGTGCTGGGCATGGCCCGAGAAATCCTTGGCGGATTGGCTCTGACCATGAGTCTGGATGATGCTCGGGGCGTGTTCATGGACGGCGAAGGCGAGATCCTGGACAGCGGCGATGTGAAGAACTTCCATCTGAACCTGGGCCTGGA
The DNA here is from genome assembly GCF_022227565.1 of Ectothiorhodospira sp. 9100. Lineage (NCBI taxonomy): Bacteria > Pseudomonadati > Pseudomonadota > Gammaproteobacteria > Chromatiales > Ectothiorhodospiraceae > Ectothiorhodospira > Ectothiorhodospira sp. 9100. Next base: position 2,163 of record NZ_JAJNAN010000037.1, on the reverse strand, counting down.
GGAACTGGACGGGCCCGCACCCAGCCTGCATCTGGACTATGCCCACGGCGGGGTCGCGCCGTTTGCTGCTGCCATGCCCTCATTCCCCCATGAGTTATTTCCGGGTGGGGTGGCTCTGGTCGTGAAGGCCGACGGTTTACCATCGGGCTTCCTGGCCGATGCGGACGTGGTCGAAGGGCTGCGGACGGGGCGACTGGATCCGATGGGGGTCCTACTGGAACAGTTGGTGAATAACGCGTCGCGCCTGGATATTCCCGAGCTTGCCATTGAGTTTCCGGAGGGGCAGATCCGTGTCAGCGGTCAGGGCAGGGCACAGCAGGCGGATGAGGCCGGGCCGAACCGGGTATCGGGAGAATGGGATGTGAGCATCCATCATCTGGATGCCCTGGCAGAGCCTTTGCTGGCTACGGCGAGCGAGGAGGAGCGTCAGCAGATCAATGCCATGGTGGTGATGCTCAAGATGCTGGCGGAGACGCCCGAATCGGATGACCCTGGCAGCATCCATCAGTACCACATTCAGGCGAACAGTCTGGGGCAGATATGGGTCAACGGAAATGACCTGGCTCCGTTGCTGGAGGGTCTGAATCAGTGATACCGGACTGACGGACCATCTCCATCAGTTGGTGACGCCGGCATGCACCGGTCTTCAGATAGATCCGGTGCATGTAGGTCTTTACCGAGGATTCGGAAATGGCGAGGTGGGTGGCGATTTCCCGATAGGTCTTGTCATCCATGACCTGCTCCAGTACATGCTGTTCCTGTTCCGACAGGCGTTGTGCGATCCCTGGCGGGATGATTGGCGGTGGTGCGGTTTCCGGGGGATCACTTGGAGCCGATGATTCCGCTTCCCGGGTCTTGAACGGCATGTGCAGCAACAGGGCAGCCAGATTCAAGATGATCAGCGCGATGAAGATCAGTATTTCCGCAGCCCCGCCTACGCTCATGGCCAGCCATTTGCCCAGGACGATTCCCCCGCAGAGGGTACCCACGCCATAGCCGTAGGCCGTACTCACCGGATCGTGCATGAGGATTCGGGAAAGCAGGAACAGGTCCACCAGGCCGGCGGCGATCATCATGGCAAACATGGCGCCATGGATGCCCATGGCATGGGGAGAAATCTGCCAGAGTGCAAATGCGACCAGTGCGCCCAGTACGGCGGTCAGCATGGTGACGGTGGGCTGATAATGCCCCACCAGCCGGAGTCCCAGGATGGCCCCCACCCCATAGAACAGGACCTCCGTTCCCGGGAGGAGGGCCACCTGGCCGTAGGCGGGCAGGAGCCCCCCATACATGAGTCCGCTCACCACCTGGAATAGCAGCACGAAGGGAAGATAGCGCAGCAGTAGCCCCAGTGGCGTGGCATCCCCAGTGCCAGGAGCCTCAGCCCCCTCGCGCCGAGGGAACAGGCTGAGCAACCACACCGCCAGGAGCATCAGTTTCATGGGGCCGGTCAGTGGCGATGCGATCAGCGCCAGGGCCAGAAGATTACCGCCCGCCAGGGTGGCAACCGCCGTGGTGACGGGTTGTGCGGCCCCTTTGAGGTACTGGCCAATCCTCAGCGAGACCGGGACAGCGCCCAGTCCCAGCACGACCATCCAGAGTGCCGCCACCCTATCGGGTATCAGCGGCGATATCATTGTCAGCAAGCTGGTGATGACCACGCCCGCACGGCACAGCCTCTTGACAAGGGTAGGGGGCAGGCGCCTGGCCGCATAACCCAACGCCAGCAGGCCCAGAGTGTGCGGGATGAGGAACCAGAGCATCAGGTCGGCTTCACCCAAAAGCGCCCCCGACATGGGGAATGCCGTCAGCCAGGCCACGTACGAAGCGGTGCAACCGGCCACCCACCAATCGTTTTTTGCCAGCAACATCGCCTACTCAAATGACTGATTTGTCAGCAAGTCTACACCACGGTTGACACGACTCCAAAGCATGGTTGACACACTGACGACTGGTCAGCAACCCACCCAGGGGGGATGATGAAAGGCGTCGCCAGCGTTGCTTTCTGAGGAGTCGCCATGACCATCCCGGAAGTTCTCACCGCCAGAGGCCATGCGCTGTCTGGGTGTCTGCTGTTCTTGATGCTCTCCACCCTGGGGACGGCCCAGGCCGACCTCTCCGCACTGGAGGGGACGGTGGGGCATGCTCAGTCAAGCGGGGGCT
>NZ_JAJNAN010000036.1:0-31541 GCF_022227565.1 Ectothiorhodospira sp. 9100 | reverse complement strand
TAACTATCATGCATCACGCCGGGTGAGGCACACCCAGCGTGAGCCCCAGCCGGGTGCGGTGCGAGCGTCTTGCCAGGGCCTGTCTTTCGGATCGAATCAGGGGCATCGGATGAGCCACGCCAAACCCAACCTGCCCACGAAGACCTGTGTGGTCTGCGGCCGCCCGTTTGCCTGGCGGCGCAAGTGGGCCCGTGTCTGGGATGAGGTGCGCTATTGTTCCGAGCGCTGTCGTCGGCAACGGGGATCGGTCGGCGCGGGCAGGGGGCCGGCATGACCACCTTGCGTCTGGTACTTCGTTCCCCCTCAATACCAAGATGCTGCATCCACGGGAGGTGATCGATGCGGCACTGGAGGCCTTTCCTCGGTCGCAGCCGAAGGAGTAGTACAATTCCGGTCGTTCGACACAAGGGGAGCCAATGATGCAGCATCGGCAGGAACAGCGCTGGCAGTTCTGGATTGATCGGGGCGGCACGTTCACCGATGTGATCGGGCGTCGGCCGGACGGCACCATGGTCATGCACAAGCTGCTATCCGAGCACCCGGAGCGCTACCGGGATGCGGCCCTGCAGGGTATTCGCGATCTGCTGGGTCTGGAGCCGGGCGACGCCATCCCGCCCGAGCGGCTGGCGTCGGTGAAGATGGGTACCACCGTGGCCACCAACGCCTTGCTGGAGCGCAAGGGGGAGTCCATGGTGTTCGTCACCACCCGGGGCTTTGCCGATGTCCTGCGCATTGGCTACCAGAACCGGCCGGACATCTTCGCCCTGGACATCCGGCTGCCCGAGCAGCTGTATCGGCATGTGGTGGAAGTGGACGAGCGCATCGCCGCCGACGGCACGGTGCTCGCTGCACCCGACCCGCAACAGGTGCGCAGCGCCCTGAGCGAGGCGCGGGCGGCCGGATGTACCGCCTGTGCCATCGCCTTCATGCACGGCTACCGCTACACCAGGCATGAGGAACAGGTGGCCGCCCTGGCCCGGGAAGCGGGTTTCGAACAGGTCAGCGTGTCCCATCGGGTGAGCCCGCTCATGCGCCTGGTGGGCCGGGGCGATACCACGGTGGTGGACGCCTATCTCTCACCCATTCTCAGGCGCTATGCCGAGCAGGTGGCCGCGGAGCTGGGCGACACCCGCCTGATGTTCATGAAGAGCGACGGCGGGCTGACCGACGCCCGCTGGTTCGAAGGCAAGGACGCCATTCTCTCGGGGCCGGCCGGTGGCATTGTGGGATGCGTGCGCACCGCCATGATGGCGGGTTTCGAGCAGGTCATCGGCTTCGACATGGGTGGCACGTCCACCGATGTCGCCCATTACAACGGGGAGTTCGAGCGCAGCTTCGAGACCGTGATCGGCGGCGTGCGCATGCGCGTGCCCATGATGCGCATCCACACCGTGGCCGCCGGCGGTGGCTCCTGCCTTGGATTTGACGGCAGCCGCTACCGGGTGGGCCCGGAGTCCGCCGGGGCGGATCCGGGGCCGGCCTGTTATCGCCGTGGCGGCCCGCTCACCGTGACCGACTGCAACGTCATGCTGGGACGGCTGCAGCCGGCGTTCTTCCCGCGCGTGTTCGGCCCCGACGGCGACGAACCCCTGGATGCCGAAGTGACTCGCGAGGCCTTCCGGGAACTGGCCGAACGCATCCACCGGGAGACCGGAGATGAGCGCAGCCCGGAGGCGGTGGCCGAGGGCTACCTGCGCATTGCCGTGGAGAACATGGCCAATGCCATCAAGCAGATCTCCGTGCAGCGGGGTCACGACGTCACCGGCTACACCCTGAACTGTTTCGGCGGTGCTGGCGGCCAGCATGCCTGCCGGGTGGCCGAGGCCCTGGGCATGGCCCGGGTGCTGGTGCACCCCTTCGCCGGGGTGCTGTCCGCCTACGGCATGGGCCTGGCCGATCTCACCACCCTGCGGGAGCTGGCGGTGGACGAGCCGCTGCAGGCCGACAGCCTGAAGCGACTGGCACCGCGCCTGGCGCGGGCCGAGGGCGAGGGCCGGAAGGAGCTCCTGGCCCAGGGCGCCGCCGCTGATGGTCTACGTGCGGTGTACAAGCTGCAGCTGCGCTACAAGGGGACCGAGACGGCGCTGCTGGTGGATCATAGCGAGGCCGAACCGGTGCGGGCAGACTTCGAGACTCTGCATCGCACCCGCTTCGGTTTCACCATGCCGGACAAGCGGGTGATGATCGCCGCCGCAGTGGTGGAAGTGATCAGTGGCGATGGCGCCCTGGGCAGCGAACCCGAGCAGCCGCCACGGGGGGAGGGTGCAGGCCTGGAGGCCCTGGGACAGGTGGAGGCCTGGATGCAGGGCGCCTGGTGCAGCGTGCCCGTTTACGACCGCGAGACCCTGGCCCCCGGGGACCGCATCGAAGGACCGGCCATCATCCGCGATCCGGTGTCCACCATCGTGGTGGAGCCGGGCTGGTCATTGGGCGTCAACCCCTACGGCCACCTGCTGCTGGACCGGCAGGCCGCCACCGCGTCCGCCCGGGTGGGCACCGAGGCGGATCCGGTGATGCTGGAGGTGTTCAACAACCTGTTCATGAGTGTGGCCGAGCAGATGGGCGTGACGCTGCAGAACACTGCTCAGTCCGCCAACATCAAGGAGCGGCTGGATTTCTCATGCGCCGTGTTCGACGCCGATGGCGACCTGGTGGCCAATGCGCCCCATGTGCCGGTGCATCTGGGCTCCATGGGCGAGAGCGTGCGCGCCATCATCCATGCCCGCCGGGGCACGATGCGGCCCGGCGACGTGTTCATGCTCAATGATCCTTACCAGGGTGGAACCCATCTGCCGGACATCACCATGGTGACGCCGGTGTTCGATGATGCCGGTGACGAGATCATCTTCCATGTGGCCAGCCGCGCCCACCATGCGGATGTGGGCGGCCTCACCCCGGGCTCCATGCCGCCCCACAGCCGCCATATCGACGAAGAGGGCGTGCTCATCACCAATGAGCAGGTGCTCGATGCCGGCGAGTGGCGGGAGCAGGCCCTGCGGGATCTCTTCGGTAGCGGCCGGTACCCCGCCCGCAACATCGCGCAGAACCTGAGTGATCTGCGCGCCCAGATCGCCGCTAACAATCGCGGCGTCAATGAACTGCGCGGGCTGGTCAGCCAGTACGGCCTGGATGTGGTGCATGCCTACATGGCCCACGTCCAGGCCAACGCCGCCGAACAGGTGCGCCGGGTGCTGGACGTGCTTGGCGACGGCACCTGGGAAAAGCGCCTGGACAGCGGCGCCGTGGTGAGGGTGGCCATCCGCGTGGACCGCCAGGCACGCACGGCGGTGGTGGACTTCAGCGGCTCCAGCCCCCAGCAGGACAGCAACTTCAACGCCCCCCGGGCGGTGACCCGGGCGGCGGTGCTGTATGTGCTGCGCACCCTGGTGCAGGATAGCATCCCGCTCAACGATGGTTGTCTGGAGCCCATCGAGCTGGTGATTCCGGAGGGCTCCATGCTCAGTCCGCGCCATCCCGCGGCGGTGGTGGCCGGCAATGTGGAGGTGAGTCAGGTGGTCACCGACACCCTGTATGCGGCCCTGGGCGTGATGGCCAACAGCCAGGGCACCATGAACAACGTCACCTTCGGCAACGAGGCCCATCAGCACTACGAGACCCTGTGCGGCGGTGCCGGGGCCGGTGACGGCTTCCATGGCGTCAGTGCCGTGCACGTGCACATGACCAACAGCCGCCTCACCGATCCGGAGGTGCTGGAGACCCGCTTCCTGGTGCGACTGGAGGGCTTCGCCGTGCGCCAGGGGTCCGGCGGCGATGGGCAGTGGCAGGGCGGCCACGGCGTGGAGCGCCGTCTGCGCTTTCTGGAGCCCATGACAGTGGCGGTGCTGGCCAACAGCCGCGTGCAGGCGCCGGCGGGCATTGCCGGCGGCGGCGACGGAGCCCTGGGCGAGCAGTTCGTCCTGCGTGCCAGCGGCGGCCGCGAGGACCTGGGCGGCACGGACCTGGCCGCCATGGACACCGACGACGTGTTCGTGATCCGCACCCCCGGCGGCGGTGGATACGGCGCCAGGTAGAAGCGATGCAAGGCGCGGTGCATGGTCCCGGTGGGCTGGCTGCCAGTGCCCACGGCCCCCCAGCCCTGTGGGGCCAGAGCTTTGCATACGGATGAGGGCAGTGCCTCCGTGTGATCAGTCGTGTGTCTCGCTCCAGGGCTCCACCACGAGTCTTTGATGGTGTTGCTCCAGGATCTCCCGGATCCATCGGCCCTCGGCGGCCTGGCGCGCCCGCAGAACGGGATCGCTCACCTGCACCGGGCTCAGGGCCTGATCCACGTTGGAGGCCGGGTCGGTGGAGATGAGCAGGACCCTTTTGCCCTGTTCCGCCAGGGCCAGGGCACTAGCGCAGGCCAGCGAGGTCTTGCCCACGCCGCCCTTGCCGGTGAAGAAGAGATGTCGGGTAGGGGTGTGGAGAAAATTCATCAGGAGACCTCTCGATACAGCTTTACCCACCAAGGGGAACAGCACGTTCTGAGCCCCTCTCCCACCAGCGGGAGAGGGGTTGGGGTGATGGAGAGGGCGTCCTCGCCATCCTTCTCCAGAATGCCCTGGATGGTGGCGTTTTCCACGAAGGCTCCGGGTTGCTGGGACAGGTTGTAGCGGGTCACGCTCACCCCGGAATCACGCAACCACGCCAGGTCACCCGCCAGCCGGGAGAGCCTGGGGTCCACGTGCCGAGAATACGATATTCCATATATATGATCAGCTGTATGTATGGGCCGCGCATGAGACGCCCCGAGCGCTAGAAACTGGCCTCCATGAACAGATAAGTACGATTGATATTCATCCGGTGCCAATCGTCGTAATGGCGCAGGTGGCGGAATTGAGGCAGGTCCGCGAGGCGGGTCACCACTTCATCCAGTGTCTCCCAGTTCTCCAGGCCTTCCCCCACCTCGTGCACCAGCAGGGCCAGGTAATCACCGGTATCCCGCTGCGCGGTGGCCAGGTCGGTGGCCTCGCCATGGCCGGGAACCACCACCTCCGGCTCCCAGGAGGCCATGGTCTCGAAGGCCTTGAGTTGTTCCACCGGATTGCTCCATGGGTGAATGCCCAGCATGCGCTCGGTGTAGACCACGTCACCGGAGAAGACCACACCCTGATCGGGCAGATGCAGCAGGATGTCCCCCGGGAAGTGGGCATCGCCGGCATGGACCATCTCGAAGCGCACCCCGCCCAACTCGAACGCATGATGATCCGAGGCGATGGGGGAGGGGGCCGGGCGCGGCTCGGTGCCTTCCATGGCCGCCGCGCCCAGGGTTTCCGTGAGGCGATCCAGGTGCTGCCGGGCAAACTCCGCCTGGGTGGCGGCGGTGCGCTCAAGGGTCAGGATCTCGGCACCTTGGGAGAGGAAGTAGTCATTGCCCAGCCAGCGGTGATCCTGGCTGCCCAGATTGATCACATGGGTGATGGGCTGGTCGGTCAGGTCAGCCACAGCCTGTTCAATGCGTTGGGCCACATGGTGGCTGGGGCCGCTATCGATCAGCACCACCCCTTCGTCGGTGATCACGAAACACACGTTATTGTTCATGCCCAGGTTGGCCTGGGTTCGATTTTCCAGTGAGCCATAAAAGTAATGGATCTGCTCTGTGATGGCCCGCGGCTCGAGGATCCGTTCGATGGGTCGGTCCTCACCCGCCAGGGCTGTGGTGAGGGAGGAGATCATCAGTCCAATCAGTGTGGAGAGGAGTGCGGGGGCACGGGCAATCATGCTGTTCCTCGGTCATGTTGAAAAGTGCGAGGCGGGACGCCTCACCCCTTTTTATGCCAATAAAAGCATAACGATATGCCTGGCCTCTGCCAAGCTCTCCTGAGGATCCGGCACGTCTTGGATTTGAGCCCGGGCCGGATGCCTGTTAACTTTGTATGGATATCTTCAGACTTCAGCAGGTGACCCGGGGCCTCAACGGCCCATCCATCGGGTTGAAACGGGAAGCCGGTGACATCGCTCAGACGATCACTCCGGCGCTGCCCCCGCAACGGTAAGTGGTGAACGTGGACCCCTCAGGCCACTGTGAGACCCCGTCCCCAGGGGCGGATCTCATGGGAAGGCAGATCCCCACGATGACAATCCACCACAAGCCCGGAGACCGGCCTGTTGAAGACCAGGTGCCGCGGGGTGCGGCGTGCCGGGTGTAGCCCGTGGCGCGTATTGCACTCGTGGCGCATCCATCCCATCGATGCGCGGGCGGCGCGCGAGCGAGTGTTTTCATGACATCAAGATCAAAAATCCCTGCCACCATCGTCACGGGCTTTCTGGGCAGTGGCAAGACCACCCTGCTGCGCCACCTCCTGGAGAATGCCCAGGGGCGGCGCATTGCCGTGATCGTCAACGAGTTTGGCGAACTGGGCATGGACGGCGAGATCCTCAAGGGCTGCGGCATTGGCTGCGACGAGACGGGGGAAGATGCCGGCACCCTCTACGAGCTGGCCAACGGTTGCCTGTGCTGTACCGTTCAGGAGGCCTTTTATCCGGTGATGAAGGCCCTGATGGAACGGCGGGACGAGATCGATCACATCCTCATCGAGACCTCCGGCCTGGCCCTGCCCAAGCCCCTGGTACAGGCCTTCAACTGGCCGGAGATCAAGACCGGTTGCACCGTGGATGCCGTGGTCACGGTGGTGGATGTGCCCGCCACGGCCCAGGGGCAGTTCGCCGCCAACCCCGAGGCGGTGGATCGGCAACGCCGCTCGGACCCTAATCTGGATCATGCCTCCACCCTTCATGAGCTCTTTGAAGATCAGTTGTCGGCGGCCGATATCGTCGTGCTGAGCAAGACCGATCGGGTGGACGGGGCGGCGGTGGAACGGGTGAGCGAACTGGTGCGCAGTGAGATCCCTCCCCAGGTAAAGATCGTCTCCAGCGACCATGGCCGGGTGGATCCGGCGCTGATGATGGGCCTGGGCAGTGCATCGGAAGCGCATATCCACCTGCGCGCCGGGCATCACGACCACGCCCACGGGGACGGTGATCATCACCACGATCATGATCATGACCAGTTCGACTCTGTGGTGGTGAGGCTGCCGCAGGTGGATCGAGACAGGCTGCTGGAACAATTGCAGCAACTGGTGCGGGATCATCGCATCTTCCGCGTGAAGGGTTTCGCGGCCTTGCCCGAGAAGCGCATGCGTCTTGTGGTTCACGGGGTGGGGAGTCGTTTCGACAGCTACTTTGACCGGCCCTGGAGAACAGAGGAAGAACGCAGCACCCGTCTGGTGGTGATCGGCCAGGATTTGTCGGTCGATGCCCTGGAGCAGGCGCTGCAACCGGCGGTTCTGGCAGCGACGGCCTGATGCACCTGCTGGCGGCACAACCCGGCGGGTTCGTTGACGACGACTCGGTGATCACGCGTCTGGATCAGGCGCCTGCCGATATCGTCATCCTCAGTGCCGCGGACACCACCCTGGCCTTGCTGGCGGCCCAATGCCCGCAGGCCCGCGAGCCCGACAAGGGAGCACGGGGCGCCCATCCTTCGGTCCGTCTGGCCAATCTGCTGCATCTGGGGCAACCGGCTTCGGTGGACCTGTACCTGGACGAGGTGCTGCAAAAGGCCCGGGTGATCATCATTGATCATCTGGGTGGCGAATCCTACTGGCCCTATGGCACGGAGCAGGTGTGGACCCTGTGCCGACGCAAGAGCATCCCGCTGGTGATGTTTTCCGGGGATAACACCGAGGATGGCAACCTGCTCATGAAGAGCACAGTGGAGCCAGCTGTTTGCCGTACCCTGTGGCGCTATCTGCGCGAGGGCGGGCCTGCCAACATCCGTGCCTTTTACGATTATCTGGGCGCCACCTTTTTTGATCTGCCCCTGGAGCCCCCGCCGCCCCGGCCGCTGCCCCACATTGGTGTCTATCACCCTGAACAGGATGTGGGCACGGTGGCGGCCTGGCAGGCCCGCTGGCAGGCGGGGGCGCCGGTGGTGGCCGTCCTGTTTTATCGCTCGCACCTGCAGGCGGGCAACACCGCCGTGTTCGATGCCCTCTGTCAGGCCCTGCTGAGCCGGGGTCTCAACCCCTTGCCCATGGCCCTGGTCTCCCTGAAGGACCCGCTCTGCCTGGAGATGGTGCGTCGCCTATGCCGGGAACAGGGCGTGGCGCTGATCATGAATGCCACCGCCTTCTCCCGGGCCCAGGGTATGGATGGCGAACAGGCCCTGGCAGATGATCGGCCTGTGCTGCAGGTGATCCTCTCGGGAGGCAACGAGGACAACTGGCAGCAGGATGTGCATGGGTTGCAACCCCGGGACATCGCCATGCAGGTGGCCCTGCCGGAGATGGATGGCCATGTGATTTCGCGGGCGGTGAGCTTCAAGGGGCTCGAACGACGCTGCCCGCACACCCAGACCGATGTGGTGCACTATCAGCCCCATGCCGAGCGGATCGCGTTCGTGGCCACCCTGGCCGAGCGCTGGTGCCGGCTGCGCACCACCTCCAATGGAGACAAGCGCCTGGCGCTGATCCTGGCCAACTATCCCACCCGGGAGGGTCGCCTGGGTAACGGCGTGGGGCTGGATACCCCGGCATCCGTCATCGGTATCCTGCGGCGCCTGAAGGGGGAGGGCTACGCCGTGGACGCTATCCCCGATGACGGCGATGCCCTGATGCGCCGACTCTGCGAAGGGGTGACCAACGACCCCCAGCATCTGGCCCAGCGTCCCGCCTGGCAAAGCCTGTCCATGGCCGACTACCACCGGTATTTCGATGCGTTGCCTGAGTCCAGTCGCGAGGCGGTACTGGCACGCTGGGGCGAGCCGGAGCAGGACCCCATGGTGCGCCAGCAACGATTCATGATTGCCGGGTTGCGCTGTGGTGGTGTGTTCGTGGGTATCCAGCCAGCCCGCGGTTATCACCTGGACATGATGGCCAATTATCACGATCCGGATCTGGTGCCCCCGCATTACTACTTGGCCTTCTACGCCTGGCTGCGTCTGCAGTTTGGCTGTGATGCCATCATCCACGTGGGCAAGCACGGTAACCTGGAGTGGTTGCCGGGCAAGAGCGTCGCCCTGAGTGAAACCTGCTGGCCGGACCTGATCTTCGGCCCCATGCCGCATCTGTATCCCTTCATCGTCAACGACCCGGGGGAGGGCACCCAGGCCAAGCGCCGTGCCCAGGCGGTGATCATTGATCACCTGATGCCGCCGCTGACGCGGGCCGAGAACTACGGGCCGACCCGCGATCTTGAGCGCCAGGTGGACGAATACTACGAGGCCCTGATGCTGGATCGCCGCCGCGCCGGGGTGCTCCGTAAAAACATCCTGGACAGCATCGTCGCCCAGGACCTGCATCGGGATCTGGGGCTGGAGACGCCGGCGACCGAGGAGGAAGAGCAATTGCTGCTCAACCGCACCGACGCCTATCTGTGTGAGCTCAAGGAAAGCCAGATCCGCGATGGTCTGCACATCTTCGGTGAATCCCCTGAGGGGCGCCAGGAGCGCGACACCCTGCTGGCCCTGGCTCGCTACCCCATGGGTGACGGGCGCGACGGCAACGACAGCCTGATCCGGGCCCTGGCCCGTGACCTGGATCTGGGCGCGGGGTTTGATCCCCTGGATGCCACCTGGGCCGATCCCTGGACAGGCCCCCGGCCCGACATGCTGCAAACCGCCGTGACCGACGAACTCTGGCGTCATCACGGCGATACCCGCGAACGGCTGGAAACCCTGGCGCAGTCCATCCTGGAAAACGGCCTGCCGGATGCGCAGGCCGCCTGGCACCAAACCCGCCCTGTGCTGGACCGCATCCACACGCGCCTGCGACCGGATCTGCGCGCCTGCGGCCAGCGGGAGCTAGGGGGGCTGTGTGACGGGCTTGAAGGACGCTTCGTGCCGCCCGGGCCCAGCGGTGCGCCCTCCCGGGGGCGTCCGGATGTGCTGCCCACCGGGCGCAACTTCTTCTCGGTGGATGCCCGCGCCATCCCCACCGCTACCAGCTGGACCCTGGGCATGAAATCAGCGGCGCTGCTGGTGGAGAAGTACATGCAGGAGCATGGGGACTATCCCCGTGCCGTTGGCCTGTCCGTCTGGGGCACCGCCACCATGCGCACCGGGGGTGATGATCTGGCCCAGGCCTTTGCCCTGATCGGTGTGCGACCGCGCTGGTCCGCCGGCAGTCATCGGGTGACTGATTTCGAGATCCTGCCCCTGTCGGTGCTGGACCGCCCCCGCATCGATGTCACCTTGCGAGTCTCGGGTTTTTTCCGGGATGCCTTTGCCCATGTGATGCGGCTGTTCGACGCCGCCGTGCAGGCGGTGGCAGCGCAGGATGAGCCGGAAGACATGAACCCGATCCGCGCCCGCATCCACCGGGAGGCCGCGGCACTGGTCGCTCAGGGCATGGAGGCTGACACAGCCCGTCGGCAGGCGGGATTCCGGGTCTTTGGAGCCCAGCCTGGGGCCTACGGCGCCGGCATGCAGGGGCTGATCGATTCCCGCCACTGGCAGGAGGATGCAGACCTGGCCCAGGCCTATCTCAACTGGGGGGCCTATGCCTACGGCCAGCAGGACCACGGCACCCGCGTGCCCCAGGTGCTGACCCGGCGCCTGTCGGGGATCGATCTGGTGGTACAGAACCAGGATAACCGGGAACATGACCTGCTGGATTCGGACGACTATTACCAGTTTCAGGGAGGCATGACGGCGGCGGTGCGCCACTTCAGTGGTCGTCAACCCGAGATCTACCATGGCGATCACAGCCATCCCCAGGCCCCGCGCATGCACACCCTGGAGTGGGAGATCAGCCGGGTGATCCGCTCCCGGGTCACCAACCCCAAGTGGATTGAGGGGGTCAAGCGACACGGTTACAAGGGGGCGTCGGAGATGGCCGCCACCGTGGAATATCTGTTCGCCTATGATGCCACGGCCCGGGTGGTGCGGGATGATCAGTACGCCCTCGTCACCGATGCCTACATCAACGACCCCGACACCCGCGGCTTCATACAGGCCCACAACCCGGCCGCCCTGCACGAGATGTGCGAACGCCTGCTGGAGGCCATGCAGCGAGGCCTGTGGGAAAGCCCGGGCAACTATCGCCAGCAGCTGGAACACCACCTGCTGCAGACCGAAGAACACCTGGAAGGCTGATCTCATGACTGCCCTGTCGACCCAATACCCGTTCACCGCCCTCAAGGGGGTGCCCCAGCTGCAGAATGCCCTGCTGCTGGCGGCCATCGACCCCTTGATCGGTGGGGTGCTCATCGAAGGGCCGCGTGGCGCCGCCAAGACCACCAGCGCCCGAGCCCTGGCGCAACTGCTGCCCGATGGCGGTTTCGTCAACCTGCCCCTGGGGGCCAGCGAGGAACAGCTCCAGGGTTCGCTGGATATCGAGGCGGCGCTCAAGCAGGGGGACGCCTGTTTCAAGCCGGGCCTGCTGGCCCGGGCCCACCAGGGCGTGCTCTATGTGGACGAGGTGAACCTGTTGCCCGATGCCCTGGTGGACCTGCTGCTGGATGTGTCGGTGAGCGGTGTGAACCGTGTGGAACGTGACGGCATCTCCCACCAGCATGAGGCGCGTTTCGTGCTGGTGGGCACCATGAATCCGGAGGAGGGGGAGCTGCGGCCCCAGCTCCTGGATCGCTTCGGCCTGCTGGTGCGCCTGAACGACATGATCGACGCCCCCACGCGCCGGGAGATCGTGCGGTCCCGACTGGCCTTCGAGGCGGATCCCGCAGGATTCAGTCACTCCCATGCTACGGATCAGGAGGCCCTGAAGGAACGCCTCAGTCAGGCCCGCGCCCGACTGGACTCCCTGGCCTTCACCGACGCGGTGCATGATCGGGTGAGTGAAGTATGTTTTGCCGCCGGTGTCGAAGGGGTGCGTGCGGACCTGGTGATGCTGCGGGCCGCCCGGGCCCATGCCGCCCTGGAAGGTGCGCCGCAGATACGCGATACCGACATCGACGCGGTGCAGGCCCTGGTGTTGGGTCACCGGCGCCGCGACCGCTCCGCGTCATCACCCGACGAAGCATCGGGCCCGGAATCCTCAGGCGCCGATCCCTCTGACGCGCGGCAGGCTGTTGGTTCATCCCGATCACCTGGCAGCGCTGCGGGTGATCCGGATGGATCCCGGGATACCGCAACCACTGAGCCCGATCGCACCGGCGATGGTCAGGACTGGGGCGCCATGCCCCCGGAACCCACCCCCATCCGGCCCCTGGCGGACGTGAGGCCCCTGCCGGTAAAAAAGCCCTGACGCGCTCTCCGGCGACCGGACGGCTGCCGGATGGGCGCGCCCCGGGGACGGGGCGGTGGCATCGTCTACAGAGGCACCCGGAGGGGGGCATCCACTGGCATCGCACGCTGCTCAACAAGGGTGCCGCACCGCTTCACCGGACGCATCTGGTGTATCGGCCCCGCCGGGGCGGCGCCGGCATGCTGTACTGTCTGGTGCTCGATTGCTCCGCCTCCATGCTCAGACAGGACAAGCTGGCCATGGCCAAGGGGCTGATCACCGCCTGGGCCCATCAGTTGTACACCCAGCGGGCAGAACTGGCGGTGGTGGGGTTTTCAGGTCAGGGTGCCTATATCCTGAGGCCACCCTCCCGGGCCCCCCTGTGCAGCGATGTCTGGGTCGCGCCCATCCCCGGTGGCGGGGGCAGCCCCGTGGGGGCCGGTCTGCAGCGGGCACAGGCCCTCATGGCCCAGGTGAAACGCCGCCATCCGGATCAGCCCATCGGCCTGTGGCTGCTCACCGACGGCCGCACCACTCAGCAACCTCCGCGCCCCGACATCGCGGATTTCTGTCAGGTGGTGGATTTCGAGACCGAGACCATTCGCCTGGGCGGCGCCGAGCGCATCGCCCGCGCCTGGCAGGCCCCGTGCTGGCCGGTGAGTGCGTTCATGGCGTCGGGGTGAATGCGCTCAGCGATAGCCCATGACGAACGGCAGTCCATCCTGATGGGCTATCCCCACATCCACCTGGTACACCGCGCGCAGGTGTTCAGGGGTGATGACCTCCGCAGGGGCGCCCGAAGCGACCACCTGTCCATCGTCGAAGAGCACGATCCGATCGGCCAGTTGCGTGGCGATGTTGATTTCGTGGAGTACGACCAGGATACCCTGTTGCTGTATCCGTGCCCGCTCGCGCAGGATCTCCAGGGTGTCGCGCTTGTGTTTCATGTCCAGATGATTGGTGGGCTCGTCCAGGAGCAGATAGGGGGTGTCCCGCACCAGGGCCCGGGCAATGGCGGCCTTCTGGCGTTGCCCACCGCTGAGTTCATCCATGGGTCTGGTGGCCAGGGGGGTGAGTTCCAGTCGCTCCAAAACCCGTTCCACCTTTTCCAGTGACGCTTGATCCGGGTACCAGGGGGTATCCCGAAGCCCGAGCAGCACACTCTCGAACACGGTCATGGGATAGACGATATCCGTGGCCTGCGGTACATAAGAGAGGTGCCGGGCTGCCTGCCACCGGGGCATGCGCCGCAGATCCTGGCCATGGAAGGTGATCTGTCCTTCGCGCGGTTTGAGCAGGCCCATGGCGCATTTGAGCAGGGTGGTCTTGCCCGAACCGTTGGGTCCGAGCAATGCCACCACCTCGCCCGGGCCGACCTGGAGACACACCCTCTTCAGGGTGGGCGTTGCGCGCCCATAACCGAAGGAGACATCATCCATCCTGAGCACATCCATCGGACTCATGCGCCACCTCCGGCACGACGGCGCAGGATCAGATAGATGAACAACGGCGATCCCACAAAGGCGGTGACCACGCCCACCGGCAGCACCACCGGCGCAAAGGCGTGCAAGGAGATGAGATCCGCCACCACCAGCAGCAGTCCGCCCATCAGTGCCGTGGCCGGGAGCAGAAACCGGTGATCGGTGCCGATCATCAGCCGGGCCAGATGCGGGGCCACCAGGCCCAGAAAGCCGATCCCGCCCGTGAAGGCCACCACCACAGCCACCAGCAGGGAGACCAGCAGCATCAGCAGGATGCGCAGGCGCCCCACCGGCAGGCCCAGACTCCTGGCCGTGTCATCCCCCAGGAGCAGACGGTTGAGATCCACCGCCCGCCACAGAAAGATCGGTAGCACCAGAAACAGCGTCACGCTGATCAGGATGGCGCTTTCCCAGTTGGCCCGGCTGAGGCTGCCCACCGTCCAGAACATCACCTCGCGGGTGGCATAGGCGTCGGAGAAATAGATCACCAGCGTGGTGCAGGCGCCAAAGAAGTACATGAGCGCGATCCCGGCCAGGATCAGGCTCATGGGGGTGGCCCCTTTCCATTGACCAATCAGCAGGATCAGCAGGGAAACCCCGATGGCAAACAGGAATGCGTTGGCCACGATGCCCACCAGGCCAAAGGCGGAAAAACCGAAAATGATCACCAGCGCTGCCCCCAGAGACGCCCCGGAAGAGAGGCCCAGGGTGAAGGGGGAGGCCATGGGGTTACGCAGCAGGGTCTGCAGGATCACCCCACCCAGCGCCAGCCCCATGCCGGCAGTGATGGCGGTGATCAGGCGTGGCAGCCGGATGTTCCAGACCACATTCTGGATCTCCGGGCTCACCAGTGGGCCCGGGAGGGCCGGGGCGAGCAGGGCCAGCACAGTCTGTGCGACGGGGATATCCATGGCTCCCAGGGTCAGGCCATGGAGACTGATGACCACCAGGCCCAGGGCCAGGGCCACCAGGAGCAGGGTACGGCGACGATTTTGATGCCGGTAGGCGGCGATGGTATCGGATGATCGTGCATCACCCATGGCCTGTGCCGGATTGACGGTATCCATGATGGCTACAGATCCTCAAAGCCGCTTTGCCGGGCAAGAGATTCATACAGCCCGGGCTTGCCGTAGAAGGTGTACAGGATGTCCTCGCCAAGGGTTTGTGCATCCAGATCCTCAAGGGCCTGGGGATACAGGATCCTGCCCATGCGGATCAGGT
Organism: Ectothiorhodospira sp. 9100; assembly: GCF_022227565.1. Taxonomy (NCBI): domain Bacteria; kingdom Pseudomonadati; phylum Pseudomonadota; class Gammaproteobacteria; order Chromatiales; family Ectothiorhodospiraceae; genus Ectothiorhodospira; species Ectothiorhodospira sp. 9100. Next base: position 16,657 of record NZ_JAJNAN010000036.1, on the reverse strand, counting down.
CCACCAGGCCGGTGGCCAGATCCCAGCCCATGTAGGTGCCCTTGAAGCGATGCACCTGCCCGTCGCGGATGGCGGCCACGTCCTGCAGACGGGCATCGTCCAGCACGGTGTCCAGGGATACCCGGCTGGTCCGGGAAGGGGTGTGCAGGAAGATATGCTCGGGGTTCCAGTGCAGCAGTTGCTCGGCGGCGATTTCGCCGTCTCGACCGCGTCGCTGCGAGGCGACGTTGCGGGCACCCAACTGTTCCAGCGGATGATAAAAGGCCACGTTGCTGAACAGGTTGGTGCGGTGTGCCAGGTAGACACGGGGCGCGGCTTCGCCCTGGAGGCGGGCTTGCAGGGAGGAGACTTCCTGGCGATAGCGATCCAGCAACTGCTCGGCACGCGCCTCGCGGTCGAGGATGACGCCCATCAGGGCATAGGCCCGCTCGATCTCGGCCATGATCTTCTTTGGATCCCGCTCCCGGCCGAGGGTGCTCACCGCCAGCACCGGGACGCCCAGTTGCCGCTGCAATCGATCCGCATGGTCCGCCATGGCCTGGGTGGAGTCGCCCCGGGTGAAGGCCCAGTAGAAGAAGACATCCGGGGAGACGCTTACCACCTTCTCCAGATTGATGTCCGACCCGGGCTGACCGCCTCCCAGTTGCGGGATGTCTTCAACCCCGGCCACCGCCAGCGCCTCGATGGTCTTCTCCCGGGAGAAACGGGAGCCGAACATGTCGCCGGGGATGCCCACCAGGCGATCGTCCGCCTGCAGATGCACCACCATGCGAAAGGCGTCCACGTTCACTGTGGCGATGCGCCCCACATCTCTGGGCACGCTGACCTGGCGGCCCAGCATGTCCTGGATCTCACGCATGGGGACAGTGGCCTGGTCCTTGTCGAGCCTGGCGTCGGGTGTGGGGGCATCACAGCCGACGAGGATCATCAGGATCACCATCAGCATCGATACCCGGGCGAGGGCGCGCATGGGTGCCCATGGAGTCATCATTGCGTTCTGCATGGAATGCTTTCCGTGGTTGAATGGATTCAGGCGCAGGCTGGATACCGGTTTGTCAGAATCTCAGCGTGGCGCTCACCCGGATGTCCCGGCCGGGTTCATCCCGCACGAGGATGCGACCATCGTCGTCCGTGTCGGCCAGCGAGGTATGCCGGGCATATCGGGTGTCCAGGAGGTTGTGAATCACCAGCGACAGGGTCAGGCGCTCGTCCAGGCCGGGGTCCCACTGGGCCTGCAGGTCGTGGAGGCTGTAGCCATCACGTGGTGGTGCGTCGTCGGGCACCTGGGTGAGGTCATCCACCCAGGTGAAGGTGTATCCCAGGGTCAGGCTGTCCAGGGCCGCCCAGCGATGATCCCAGACGAAGCGATCACCCCCGGTGCCGCCCCGTCGCCGCGATACCGATTGGGGATTGCCATCCTCGTCCAGGGTTTCGGCACTGAAGAACGAGACATGGGTATCGTACCGGCCGATGCCCCAGCTTCCGCGGATCTCGTAACCGCGTGTGCGCAGGGTATCCTCCCGGTTGCGGATGGTCCCCACAAACGGTGGCTCAAAGCCGAAGGGGCGGCTGGCAAAGGGGCTCCCCCAGGGGTCGTCCCGGTCCACGCTGTTGTGCAGGCGAGTGTCGAACAGGGTGAGTTCCAGTTGCAGTCGATCCCGGTCGGCGAGGGCATCCCGGGCTTCGTATCGTAGCCCCGCCTCCCGGCGACGGGACTTTTCTGCCTTGAAGGGTTCGCCATCGTTGAGGTTGGTGTCCTCATTGATGTAGGCCATCCAGCCGACGGGAATGATCCCGGCGCCACTCACCGCCTCGCCATAACCGGCAAAGGCGGTCAGGCCGGCGGGGAGTTCCACTTCCGCGCTCACGTTGGGGGAAACAGCGCTTCCCGACAGTGTTTGCTGGTAGAACTCGGTGGAAAAGTCGTCGAATCGCGCCCCCAGGGAGAGCGACACGCGTCCCCGGTGCATGCGATTTTGGATGAATGCCCCCAGGTTGCGGGACTCACTGGAGATGCTCGGGCCTTCCGTCCGACCTTCCTCCAGGTAATAGTCCACGCCCACGGTCAGCCGGTGCTGGATGTCCAAGTGATCAAAGTGGAAGGTATTCCTCGCATCGCCGCCGTATTCCCGCGTACGGGTTCGGGTATCGTTGTCGAGTCGCTGCAGCTGATGGTCGGTGAAGTAAAGGTGGCCGTTCCAGTCCAGCCAGTCCCGCGGGGCGTCATAGGTATGTTGCAAGGTCCAGCGATGCTGTCTCACGCGTTGACCACCTCATCCTGGGCCTGGTCCTCGCGGGGGTCGCCGAAGTCGCTGCCCCGGGACCCATAGGGATGATCGCCGGTGAATGTGTGGCGCTGGGCACCCAGTCGGATCTCATGACCCTGTGTGGGCAGTCGGCTGAGCCGCAACAGGTAATCCCTGTCCTGCCCACCGGAATGGGGCATGGTTTCGCCCCCGCCAATACGGTAATCCTCACGATTCACGGCTCGCAGATGGGCCAGGGCGCCCCAGTCCTCGTTCAGCCGGGTCATGAGGGAGGTTGAACCCAGCCATGCCTCATCCGCGCTGGCATACGCGGCTTTCATGCGAGCGCCCTGTTGCTGGTCTGGCAGGAGCAGATCCTGAGCATCCTTGGTGGTGAATGCCACGCGCCCCCCCAGGGCCCCGGGACCCTGGTCGGCCGAGGGGCGTGGGTCCACTTCCACTTGCCTGATGAGATCAGGGTCCAGACCGCCGAGGCTGCCTCGATGCTGGTGGAGATTGCGGCCTTCGCGGGCGCCATCGATGTTCACATTGAGATTGCTGGCCTCCAGTCCCCGCAGATAAAGGCGCTGCGCATTGCGACTGCCGCCGCCCACATCCACGGAGACCTCGGAGCGGAAGATGTCCGCCACATCCAGGGGCTGGTGCCTGCGAATGTCCTCGTCTGTGATTCGGCGGTTCGATGGGATTCGGGACTGGACGACGATGCTATCCAGTTCAACAACGGCAGATGGATGATGGTTGGCCTGACCTGCAAAGCTGGGCGACACCAGGGTGCCGGACACCATGGCCAGTACAAGGGGATTCGATTTGTGCATGGATGTTCCTTGCGCGCACCACCCCGTGCGCGGTGATCGGATGGACCACGGGGAGTCAGCGAAGGCGGGCCGAACGAGAGGGACGCACCAACCAGAAGGGAAGGAGGAGGGCTATCCATGACCGGCCCCGACCGCAGCGCCCCGCAGTGTTCGGGTCTGTCCAGGGCCGGTCTCCGGACTTGTGGCCTGGAGGGCGATGACGCCCTCTGGCAGATTGCCTTCCCACGCGACCCGCCCGAACAAGGACGTGAGCCGCGCAGTGGCATGAGAAAATCTGCCGTTACCACCTACCGTTGCGGGGGCAGTGCCGGACTCGCCAGGCAAGGCTGACTGAACCGGACTTCCCGTTTAACCTGCCAGACCGGGACGGTCGGCAGGCACCCAGAACAACCGCGGAGACTATCAGGTTAATTGGCGCCGATTCAACTTGACGAAGGGTGCTGATTCTGGAACTGACTCCCATGCAGCGTGTGTTTGTGCACAGGCGGGCTGGGGCTTAGTCGATTGCCCGGTTTTCTGTCAAGGGGAAATCGCCCATGGAGGACATTCAGAATAAATCTATATAAATTATTGAGTTAGCCTGGGGTGGCGATTTTTTGACCAATCTGACGGCAATGCCCGTCAGGCCAGGCTTTTCGAGGTTTTCCGACACGCTGTCCACAAAGATATCCACAGGATCTGTGGACAGCGTGCCCGCCACCTAACTGTCATGCCGCCGGGCGCGCAGCACCCCCGATGATGAAAGATACGATCCAGGCCCCTCTCCCCTGAGGGGAGAGGGGTTGGGGTGAGGGGCGAGGACTGGCACAGCGCCTCCCTTACCCCCTCATCCCCAGCCCTTCTCCCCCCGAGGGGGAGAAGGGAGCTTCCGTAGCTGAACCTGGGCTCTTCCACGTTAAGATGCGCAAATGATCAATCTCCCGTTTCGGTCGCCGAAGGGGAAGCCAGTTCATCCGCATGAGCGCCATGGGCATCCAGCCCTTTCAGAAGATCCGCCTCCGAAAAGGGAAGATTGACCTTGCGGGGAGGTTTGTCGGCAGCCTCTATCACGATCTTGCCGGCTTTAACGTGAATGGTGACCGGGCTGGAGACATCCAGCCTGGCCTGCGCCAGAATCTTGCTGGAAAGCCGCACAGCGGCGCTGTTACCCCAGCGTTTGATCTCGCTTTGCATGGGAATCTCCAGGGCTGGGTGTATCTACTTAAGTAGATACTTTATTGCAGCTGGATGTAGTCGTCAACGCCGCTCAAGACGCTGGCAGACCTGATCGAAGTAGTCCGCGCTCAGGACTGGTTTCATGCCCCGTTCCTGACCCAGCCGGTCCATTAATAGCCGTAGACGCTTCGAATGCTGATCCTTGAGCGACTGATCCTTGGCAGCCGCCAGCAGATCTTCCACCTCGTGTATTTCCTTGCGCAAACGTACCTCCTCGGGGATGAAGCCACTGTTGCGAAGCAGCCGATAGGCAGTGCGCAACTCCTCAGGCACCATAGAGTCGTCTTCCAGATTCAGCGGCTTTCCCGCGCTTGGCAGGTTCTGGAAATCACCACGTCGCTCGGCTTCCTCGATACGGGCTTCCACCATACGATCGATGAGATACATGGGGGGATTCTCCAGTCGCCATCGTAGCGGCGATTCAAGGGGGCTGTTGCAGGTTACAGACGCCAGCGTGAGGGCAGGCGGTCTATAATGTGCTCGATCAACGAATCTACCGACGCCGATCTCAAGCCGGATTTGAACAGGATGTGCAGATCGGTGGGCTTTGGCTCCCATTCCGGCAGGATGCGCGACAAACGACCGGGCATGATGCCATGCCGGGGACACTCGGCTACCCAGTGGGGCAAAATCCCCAGGCCATAACCTTTCGAGATGCCATCTGCCAGGGTCTGTATCGTGCTTACTTTCAGCCTGGCCCGCGGTGCGACTCGAGCGATCTCACGAGTCGCATGATGCTGCAGGTTGATATCCGTCGCTTGTCCTGTCAGTTCGATCCATGAACATTGTGCGATTTCCCCGGGTTCATGCAAGTCGCAGCACCGGTTTTCCGGTGTTGCGGATGTGTACACCCCACAACACCAACGACCCAGATATCGGCGTGTGAGGCCCGAAGTGTCGAACGGGGCACAGGTTACGCAGACGTCCACTTCTCCAGGAGGAGGAGGTGTCCCGGGTGGTAGGGTGTGAACCTCCAATGAGCAGGCTGGATGATGGGTGAGAAAGTCGTTCAAGACCCAGGTTGCCCAGCCCCATGCCATCTCATGGCTCACCCAGACGTGGAGCGCGTGGTTCGTGTCGCGGGATAATGCGGCAGCCGTCTCGCGAGCCTCGTCGGCCAGATCCAGGATTCTCTGGCCATACTCTGCATAACACTGCCCGATTGCAGACAGGCAGAGCTTGCCACCTCCCTGTTTCGTGAGTCTCAGACCCAGGTCTTCTTCAAGCGTGGCCAGCCGACGACTCAGCGTCGATTTGGGCCTGTTGAGAGCCTGAGCTGCCGCAGTCAGTTGACCATGGTCACGCAGCGCCACCAGGGCACGTAATGCTTCGTAGTCGCTCATTGCGTTCCATTTCATGAACAGTGTGTTCCACGGTGAGCGCATGACTCACCCTGAAAACAACGATTATCATTTCGTCGTTAATAATAAACGAAATGAGTCCCATTATGATGAATAAACGTCTGACTGCGGCCGTCAGTGCTGCCCTGTATATGCTTTTTTCCAGTGGCGCCCAGGCGGAGGGGGGAAAGTCCTCCATGGAGCTGCAACCCATCAGCGTGGAGGGCACCACCCCGGTCATTGGTCAGGGGGTTCCTGTAGAGCAGCTGCAACGTAATCTTGCCGCCACGGTGTCTGATATATTCAAGGATCAAACCTCAGTGACCGTGGGTGGCGGCGCCCGCAGTGCCCAGCGCCTGTATTTCCGTGGGGTCGATGGCAATAATCTCAATATCACCATCGACGGTGCGGTGCAGGGCCGAAGCCTGTTTCAACATCATGGTGGGGTCGGTTCCCTGGATCCGGACCTCCTCAAACAGGTGGAAGTCCTCACCGGAGTGGGGGCGGATAGAGGCTCCGGCGCACTCGGTGGCGCCATCCGCTTCGAGACGGTGGATGCTCAGGATTTGCTGGAGATGGATCAGGACACCGGCTCCACCGTCAGGACCCGTTATCACTCAGCTAACCGTTCGGATCATGGTGCGTTGACCGCCTATACCCGACTGGGAGAGCAGGGTGGACTGCTAGCGCATGTTAAAGGGGTGAACCGCGGGGACTATGAATCGGGAGATGGTCGTAAAATCCATGGTACCGGTGGTCGGGATCGCCATTACTTCATGAAGTTCAGCATGCTGGATCAAGATGCGCACTCCGTGCGCTTGAGCGCAGAGCGCAGCGAGAATCGCGGTGAGTATCGATGGGGACGCGGTGATCTTGCCTATGATCCAGAAGCCCCACTGGAGCAGCAGATCCACCGGCGGGATGCCTATGTTCTGAACTACGGCTTTGATCCGGTGGATCGTCCACTGTTGAATACGGGGGTTACCCTATTCAGTAATGAATTGAACCTGATCAATGAAGACCGGAACACTGAGACCATCAGTCAGGGCAAGGGCCTTGAGATAAAAAATGCCTCGCCATTTTCCTTGGGGCAATGGACGCATGATCTTGTCCTGGGCATGGACCATTATCGGGAAGACGGTAAGGTGGTCAGCCAAGGGGCGCGGGACGGTCAGCATAGCGAGGTGAGTCATTTCGGGATCTTTGTTCAAGAGAGCGCAGCAGTTGGCCGGTTCACCCTCTCGGGAGGGGCACGTCTCGATCGTTACGAGAGCGATTATGGTGCCGTGCAAGTGACCGGAAACGAGATATCGCCGAATGCCGGTATTGAAGTGGACCTGGGCATGGGGTGGTCGACTTTTGCAGGCTATGGCGAGGCGGTTCGAAGCAGTGGTGTGATCCCTATCGGCTGGCTCGCATCGGCTGTGGATGAGCCCGAATTCAACGCGGAGCCAGGCAAGCGCAGATTCGGGAAATCTCTGGCACCAGAGCGATCACGTCAGCGAGAGCTGGGACTGCGATACCGGGGCAATGATGTGATGGCACAGCATGACCGCTTCGATGCCTCCATCACCTATTTTCAGAATGATATCGATAACCTGATCGTGCAAACCGGTGGACGCCGCGGCCAGCCAGTGACGGGTTTTTACAATGATGATCGCGTCACATCAAAGGGATGGGAAATGAAAGCCCGATGGAGCACGCATCGTTATCGAACCACACTCTCATACACGCGTGCAAAACTGGTGGACGAGCAGGGGGATCGTGTCGATACGATCAGGCGGGTTGGCAGCAATACCGGTGATCGTCTCGCTTGGGATCATGCCTGGCAGGCCAGTGAGACGACGGATATCGGATATACATTGATTGCGCAGGCGGGCTTGCGTGACGGTAACCTTGATCGATCGGGCTATACGCTGCATCACGTACAAGCCAGTTGGTATCCTCGCCAGACACCTGCCCTGACCCTGTCACTGGCTGTTCGTAACCTATTCGACAAGGAATATAGCGAGCAGACAACCATCGGGGGTGACGAAGCTTTGGCGGAGGCGGGGAGGGACATCAGAATGATGGCAAGTTATCGATTCTGATGTCCCTTTCGCAAAGGGGTCACTGAGTCTTTGAGGATTCTGTAGTGGGCGGCGTGGGCTTAACTTCCAGTGGTCCGCGCCGCTTTCAAATCCCCGGGTGCATCAAGGATGTTGCGCTTGATGCGCCACATCACTTCAAGAGTCTTGAGCTGCACGGCGATGAACGGGAGCATGACCAGAAGATGTGCCCAGCTGCCCGCCTGCAGCACGCCGCTGTTGATCAGCCCCAGATGAATGAAGAACATGCCGAAGACGAAAAACGCCACGCCAGGGCAGATCAGGGTGAAGGTGCCTGCATTGCCCTGAGTGCCCCGCGAGTAATCGCGGAAATAGCCCAGACGCTGCATTACCGCATAGCCGATCAGCCCGAAGAGTATCTGTGCGGACAGGATGGCGGCACCCAGGATCAGCAGAGAGCTGTAGTTGACCGACTGATCAAACCCCTGCTGCAGGCCATAGGACAGGCGGATCCAGGTAATGCCCAGCAGGGTGAGGATGGGGATGATGATCCACAGGCTGGGGCTCGCTGCCACATTGATGCCCTTGACCATCATGGCCTGGAAGCCGTGTACCAGCTTGATGACCGACAGCAGGATGGCCGCAGTGAAAAAGAACATGGATAGCAGAAGGGCGGTAATGGCTGTGGCCTGGATCTGGCTCATCATGGCCGGTGCCGCCAGGCCTACGGCGATCATGGCCAGGGCGAAAATGGCAATCATCGGCGACAGACTGTTATTGGACGAGAAATCCACGTTGCCCTCGGTGAGCACGCGGGCAAAGTAGGTGGTCAGGATCTTCAGGGCATACACGCCTACCGCCATGAAGGCCAGTAGCGCCAGCGGGAACAGGTATTCCACCACCGACCAGAGATTGGGCACGAACAGGGCGCCCAGCACGAACATCATGTTGATGGACATGGCCAGGGTCAGCGGAATGGCCATCAGGGAGATCTCGCTGTTGCTACTGAGCAACTGGGCGAACGCCGGGGTCCGGCGGAACTGGCGGTATTCGCGGATGTTCCAGGCCAGCAGCCGGAAGTGCAGGGCAGCCAGGAGAACCACGGCTACCAGCACCAGTGCCAGTCCGACCGATGCGGGCGTGACCGGGCCAGTGAGGATGGGCCACAGGTGGTTGAAGGTGGCCATGGAGGGCTGGGGGCGTTCCACCAGAAACATGGGGTACATGAAGAACGAAACGGCCAGACCGCCTGCCCCCAGGGCTGCCAGGAAGAAGAGGGGATGGTACGACTCGTTGAGGTCGCGTTTGAGCATGGAGGGTTCCTTGGGTGTATGGGTTAATATTTATATATTATAAATTGCTAATATATTGCTGGCAAACCCGGACTCTTGTCCGGGTAGGGGCTCGTGGATGGCTTAGCGACACTCCATGGGTACGAACTCAAACTGTCGATGGCAGGCGATGCACACGTTCTGCACGTTCACCAGGCGATGCATGATCTCCTGACTGGGGGCACCCTGCCGGGATTGCTCGGCAATGTCGTCGAATCCCAGGCGCATGGCCCGGTACATCCCCACGAAATCCGGGGACAGATTGGCCGCCATGCGCTCGAACCGCCTCAGCTCCCGCTGGTTTGTCCGATGGGGGCGACCCTCTTCCTCATAGGCTTGCGCCAGCAACTTCATGCGTTCCAGCATGGCCGAGGTGGGGCGGAAATCCTCGGCCAGGGTGGCGATGCGTTCATGATCACCCTCCAGTGCGGAGGCGAGAATACCGTTGGAGATCTCCAGAAACTCCCGCATGTGACCGAGCAGATGCTCGCGGTCGTCATCGCACAGATGCAGGGCGGTCCGCGATACCCCGGAATCCGCCTGCGCCGGGCTGGTCGCAAGTAAAGCCATGATCAACAGGAGAAAAAGGCCCGAAAACCGGGGTCGGGATGAGTGTGCTCTTGTCATTGAATGGGTCTGCCAGGGTGTTCAGGGAAGAGGAGTTTCATCGTAGGGAGTAGCGCAGTCCCACGCGGTAAAACCGGCCGGGGTCGGCCAGCAGGCTGCTGTCATTGTTGGCGTCGAACAGGTTGTCGATGCCGCCATAGAGTTCCAGGTTGTCCCATTGTCGGGGCTGGAAGCTGGCGGTCAGGTCAGCCACGGTGTAATTGCTGTCCCGCTCGGTGTTGTCGGCATCCAGATAACGCTGGCCCACGTGACGCACCCGCAACTGCCAGAATTGCCTGTCATCGGGTGCCCAGGTGAGGCCGGCCACGGCGGTGATGTCCGGGCTGCTGGAAAGGGTTCTCCCGGTGTTGCGATTCTCCGCGTCCACCCAGGTGCCAGTGAGATCGGCGTACACCGAGTGGGTCACGGGCAGGGACAACAGGGCCTCCAGGCCACGGATGCGAGCCTCACCCACGTTGCGGAAGGTGATGTATTCCGTGTCCTGGGGCCGTTCACGTACCCGCTCCACCCGGTCGCGAACGTCGGTATGAAAGGCAGTGAGTTCGTAGCGACCACCTGCCACCCGTCCCAGGAGACCCAGTTCCCAGGTTTCGCTTCGTTCCGGCTTCAGGTCATGAGGCGTCTTGCCGACACTGGGGTCCGATACCTGGGCACCGAGCATGGGCATGCCGCGTGGATTGATCTGGGCGACCTCGTAGTCGCGATTCTCTGGGACCTTGAAGCCCTGGGCGTAGTTGAAGCGCAAGCGGGTGGCTTCGGTCAGGGCATAGACGCCGCCAGCCTTCACGGTGGTGCTGTCCTCGCCCACACTGGCTTCGTCGTAGCGGGCGCCGTATACCAGATCCAGTCGTTCGCTGGCCTGCCACTCATGCTGGACGAAGGCGCCGCCGTGCCAGCGGTCATCACCATCCCGGTATTGTGCACCTGCTGCCAGAGTGTGTTCTGCCGACGGGCTCCAGGTGGCCAGCAGGTCATTGATGGTCTCGGTCAGGATGGTATCCCTGCCACCTGCATCCGTCTGGCCGCGGTTGTCAAAGCCTAGGTCACGCCAGGGGATCGCGGTCACTGAGCGTTCCTTTTTATAGCGGCTCTGATAGAGGTTGTAACGCAGTCCGAAGCGTTCATCGGGCTGCCAGTCCAGGGTGCCGGAGACATCCGTGCGACGGTTATCGTCGGTCCAGCGGGTGGGGATGTTGAGGGCAGGAATGGTCTGGCCCTGATTGCTGGAGTAGTTCGTGTCGGTGCGACCCTCGTTCACATAGTCCCGGGAACGGCTCTCCTCCATCCAGCCCAGCTCCAGTTCACCCTGCAGGGTGTGGGTGATCTGGTGGCGCAGCGTTACTCCCAGGTTGTACACGTCTGCCTCGTCCAGCCGCTGTTCATCGAAGCGGTAAACATCTTGGATGTTACGCACGGACGAGGTGGGTCCACCGTGCCCGGAGGGCGGCGTTCGTTGCCCGGTGACGCCCACCTGGGCTGAAGTGCCCCTCTCGTAAGCATTGCGGGTGCTGGCGTTGGCCAGCACGCTGACCTGGGTGCGTTCATTGCCCCCGAGCAGGTTGGCGCTGGCGGATAGCCGCTCCGCGCCCCCGCCATCGCGCATCCCCGCTTGCACGTCCACATCCGCCTCGAATCCGCTTCGTGGTTGGCGGGTAATGATGTTGATCACGCCCCCCAGGGCGTCGGAGCCGTACAGCACACTGCTCGGCCCCTTGAGGATCTCGATGCGCTCGATCTGCCCTGCGGTGAGTCGGTTGAGTTCATAGCGCCGACTCGGCTCGCCCGAGACGCGGCGTCCATTGATCAGGAACACCGTGTCATCCCGGCTGGCACCCCGGATGGAGGCCAGGGTGCCATCGGCACTCACGTACAGCCCGGAGTGATTGCGCAGTATGTCCGAGAGCAGCACGGAGCCGCTGTTCTGGATGTCCGCGGCGGTGATCACTTCCACCGATGCAGGACTGCGCTCCAGGGCGCGTTCGGTGCGGGTGCCCGCCGTGACGGTGAGTGTGTCGAGTTGTGCCGCGGACGCCTCGGTTGTTGCCTGGTCGACCTGGGCGTGGGCCAGGGCTGGCAGCAACAGCAGGGCTATCTTGGGAATGATACCGGCCACCACCACGGCAGTGAGTGGGCTTTTCTGGCGGGCAATGGGAAGCGGGCAGGGGCGGTTGAGCGTGTTCAGGTGAGGCATGCGGTCCAGACTCTCCATTTCGCCCCTGCCCGTGGGCGGAGAGCGATCGGTGAAAAAGGCCTGGCTGGCTCACCGGATATGGCCGGTTGGCGGGCTTGGCTGCTGCGCTTTGAGTTATTGAATAAGAATTATGTGCGTTATGCTAGTACTTCTCGAGTCTGTTTGTCATTGATATTGCCCAAGTCGATGACTACCATCCGACCGTGCCCGGCCCGCCCTTGAAGGGCCCCTGGATCTCGGCGGTGATCCAGCCGCCGTAAAAGCTTCCCTGCTGCGCCTGCACCTGCTCACCGTCCACGTAACAGGCCTCAACCCGACCTGCATAGAAGGAGATATATCCAGCAATATCAGAATGTGAGTCCGTGGGGTGTTCATAGGCCCAGCACACGTCACGGATCGTTCCGCCCGATGTGTGCAGGTTCCAGTATCGGGCCCGCCCCTTGAATTCGCAGTACGTGCTTGTGTCGCTGGGCTCCAGATTTGACCAGTCGACGCTGTCCGGGGGCAGGTAATAGCAGGGCGGGTGGGATGTCTCCAGTACCCGAAAGGCCTGCCGGGTCTCGGCCAGAACCTGGCCATCATGGATCACCTTCAGGTGGCGCGGCGTCGGCTCCACTCGGGGTGGACGCGGATAGTCCCAGACGGATTCCCGGGGATGGCTCTTGGTCATGGTGGTCTCCTCAATTCATCTCCAGCCGGTGCGTGGTTGGAGCGTCGGCCGATCCGCCGGGTTCCTTCGTGTGGCTTCCGGGCCTGGTTCCAAAGACATGTCCGTGTCCATGGTATTTTTGGCCGGCGAGCTGCAATAGGATCTCAGGTTACTGGCAGCACATGTCGATGGACCGTTCGTTCAATATGATCTCACCGCATTCCACCTTGCAGAGCGCTGATCAATATGACCACGTCGAGCCCCGACGTGCTTTGGTCCTCACCGGCGGGGGCGCCCGGGCCGCCTATCAGGTGGGTGTTCTCAAGGCCATGGCAGATCTTCGCGATACGGAGGGGCCCACCCCGTTGCCGATCCTGTGCGGGGTCTCGGCCGGAGGCATCAATGCCGCGGTACTGGCGGTGCTCGCCAGGGATTTTAGGGCCGGGGTCGAGAGCATGGAGGCCATCTGGGGGAATTTCCGTGCTCATGAGGTCTACCGGGCCGATGCGGGTGCCTTGCTGTCTTCGGCGCTTCGCTGGAGCCTTTACCCTCTGGCTGCACGTTTTCCGCGATGGCGGCCCCAGGCGGTTCTGGACAACGCGCCGCTTCGGCAGCTGCTCACCCGTACGCTGGATTTTTCGGCCCTGAAAGAGGCCATTGCTGACGGCCATTTGCGTGCCGCCAGCGTGTCCGCGTTTGGATATGCCTCCGGCGAGAGTCTCACGTTCTACCAGGGGGTGGGAGAGATTGAGCCATGGCGACGGGCCAAGCGCATCGGTATTCCGGCACAATTGGGCATCGATCACCTCATGGCCACCAGTGCCATTCCTTTTGTCTTTCCTGCGGTGCGTCTTGACCGGGAATATTTTGGCGACGGTTCCATGCGACACCTCTCGCCCATCAGCCCGGCGATCCACCTGGGGGCCGATCGGGTGCTGGTGATCAGTTCCTGGAAGCTGCAGGAGGACCCCTGGGAGCGGGGCGAAGCGTATCCCTCTCCGGGGCGAATCGCCGGGCATGCCCTGTCCAGCATCTTTCTGGATGGACTCACCGTGGACCTGGAGCGGATGGAGCGTATCAATGCCTCCCTGCGTGCGACCGGACGACAAACGCTGCGCTCCGCGGGCGCAGAGCTGAGACCGATCCAGGCGATGGTGATCGCTCCGTCGGAGGACCTTGCGGCGGTGGCTGTTCGCTATCGGCGTGAATTGCCGCGCCTGATGCGCACGGCCCTGTACCCGCTGGGAGCCATGCATCCGGAGCGTTCCGAATTGCTGTCCTATCTGCTGTTCGAGGCCGGCTTTACTCGTGAATTAATCCGTCTGGGGTATCAAGATGCCATGGATCGTCGCCAGGCATTGAGAGGGTTCATGGGGTGGGGTGACCGGGAGGCGGTGGTTTGTCGTTGACGTAGATCAATCCACGGTTTAACGTCTATTGACAGAACCCATGGTTGTAAGGAGCCCGCCGTGAGTGCCCTGCCCGATATTGCCCAGCCAGACGTTACGCAGACAGAGGTTACCCTTCAAACCCTGCGCCACCGTTACCAGGCGGTCCGGGATCACAGTCTTGCCCTGGCGGCACCGTTGTCCGCTGAGGACATGACGGTGCAGACCATGGCCGACGTGAGCCCCACCAAGTGGCATCTGGCCCACACCACCTGGTTTTTCGAGAATTTCATCCTGCATCCCCATGCAAAGGGGTATTACCGTTTCAACGAACGTTACGGCTACCTGTTCAACTCCTACTACTACACGGTGGGCCAGATGCACCCTCGCCCGCAGCGCGGCCAGATCACCCGACCCGGTGTCGACCAGATCATGGCCTACCGTGCCTATGTGGATGAGCATCTGCTGAACTTGCTGGATGAGCGTGGTGACGATCCGGAGTTGGCGCAGCTGGTCACGCTGGGGTTGCACCATGAGCAACAGCACCAGGAACTGATCCTCACCGATATCAAGCATGTACTGGCTGCCAATCCACTGTGTCCAGCCTACCGGGATGGCCTGCTTTCCACGGGAGCATCCGTAGCGCACCTGGAGTTTCTGTCTGGCGCCCGGGAACTGGTGGACATGGGTTTTGACGGGATCGGTTTCTCTTTCGACAATGAGCGCCCACGACATCGGCAATGGCTGGAACCCCACCGTCTGGCTGACCGCTTGATCACCAATGGTGAATACCTGGCATTCATCCGCGATGGTGGTTATCGCACTCCCGAGCTTTGGCTGTCCGACGGCTGGGCCACCGTGCAGTCCCAGGGCTGGGACCGCCCTCTTTACTGGAGCCGGGAGTACACCTCGGAATTCACCCTGATGGGCGAACAGGCGCTGGATCCGGCCCGCCCCGTGTGCCACGTGAGCTATTACGAGGCCGATGCCTTTGCCCGCTGGGCCGGCGCCCGGTTGCCCACGGAAGCCGAATGGGAGGTCGCCGTGGAACAGGCGGGGATCGAACCAACAGGGCAGGGCACGCATTCTGCCTTTCACCCGGATGCCGCACAGGGCACTGGCCTGCGCCAGTGTTTTGGTGACGTATGGCAATGGACCGCCAGCCCCTACGTGCAGTACCCAGGGTACCGGGCCCCTGCTGGGGCCATCGGTGAATATAACGGCAAGTTCATGTGTAATCAGATGGTGCTGCGCGGCAGTTCCTGCGTGACACCGCCGGGGCACGCCCGGGTCACCTACCGTAATTTCTTCTATCCCGGAGACCGCTGGCAGTTCATGGGGATCCGACTGGCCAAGGATATCGACTGATGCCGGCAAACGCACAACGCCTCCATTCTCCCGTTGATGAGCGGGAAGTGTTCCTGCAGGACATGCTCACAGCCTTATCGGGTCGCCCAAAGCAGACCTCGCCCAAGTACTTCTACGATGAAGTGGGCTCGCGCCTGTTCGACCGCATCTGTGAGCTGCCCGAGTATTACCCCACGCGTACCGAACGGCGCATCCTTGAGCAGCACGGCGCCGAGATGGCCCGGACCCTGGGGCCGCGTATGATGCTGGTGGAGCCGGGCAGTGGCAGCAGTACCAAGGTACCGCTGATCCTGAAGCACCTGAGAGAACCCGCCGCTTATGTGCCCATGGAGATCTGTCTGGAGCATATGGTGGCCAATCTGGGGCCTCTGGAGGCCGCGTTCCCGCAACTGGAGATTCTGCCGGTGGCGGCAGACTTCACCCGACCATTCTCGCTACCCACGCCGCGACTGCGGGCGCGGCGCCGGGTGGTGTTCTTTCCTGGCTCCACGCTGGGCAATTTCACCCCTGAAGAGGCACGGGAGTTGCTGCGTACCCTGCGTCGGGTGGTCGGTCATGGGGGCGCGTTGTTGCTGGGGGTGGATCTGCAAAAGCCATCCGAGGTGCTCATTCCTGCCTACGATGACGCTCAGGGTGTCACCGCCGCCTTCAACCTCAACCTGCTGGGGCGTGCCAACCGGGAGCTGGGCGCGGATTTCAATATCGGCAACTTCAAGCACCGGGCGGTGTGGAACGCAGACGCGGGACGCATCGAGATGCATCTGGTCAGCCGTTGTCCCCAGGCCGTGCATCTGGCCGGCCAAGCTTTCCACTTTGCCACCGATGAGCCCATCATCACCGAGTACAGTCACAAGTACACGCACGTTGCGCTGCAGTCCCTGGCCGCTGAAACCGGTTTCGATGTCCATCGCACCTGGGAGGACGAGAGGGGCTGGTTCAGTCTTCAGTACTGGGTGGCGGTGGATTGAGTGATCCCCCTGAATCATTGGAGATGACCATGTCTTACACGATCAACCGAGTGATCAAGCATGCGGATGTCGAGGACATCGATCAGCGCACGCGCAAGGCGCTTGCCGATCACGGCTTCGGGGTGCTGACGGAAATCGACGTCAAGGCCACGATGAAGAAAAAGCTGGATAAGGAAATGCCTGCGTACCGAATTCTTGGAGCCTGTAATCCCGGCATGGCCTGGGAAGCCATCGGCGTGGAGCCCCAAGTAGGGGCCATGCTGCCCTGCAACGTCATTCTTCGTGAAGTTTCCGAGGGGGTTGAAGTCAGTGCGATTGATCCGTTGGCTTCCATGACCGCTATTGATAACGATGCACTCAAGCAGATTGCCGCGAAGGTCAGGGATAGACTGTCCGAGGTGGTTGAATCGATTTAAGGGGGATACCCATCCGCGCGGATACACTCCGTCA
>NZ_JAJNAN010000035.1:0-33357 GCF_022227565.1 Ectothiorhodospira sp. 9100 | reverse complement strand
AGTTGATGCAGACCCATGCGCCTTTCGATGCGGCGATAGAGCGTGTTGGTCTTGTAATCGGCAAAGTCGTGACTGGTGCGGGTTCGCAGCAAGATCACGATCTTTTCCAGAGCATGGCGCTGTTCCATATCCTCGCTGCTGATGCGCCGGGTGCCAATCTGGTGCTTCCGGTTCACATAGTCGCTGATCCGCTCACCCATGAGCCGCACGGAGACCACAATGTCAGCCAGGCCGGCGTTGATGACGCTACTGGGCATGCTCGCATACTGAGCCTCTTCGAGAGCCTGGGCCAGGGTCAGCCCTGCCTGGTCCTTGATGGCGCGCATGCCCAGGGTGCCGTCGGAGCCGGTACCTGACAGGATAACGCCAATACTTCGGTCACATTGATCCGCCGCCAGTAAGCGGAAAAAGAAGTCGATGGGCAGCCGGGTGCCACGACGACCGGTGGGTTCCAGCAGGTACAGCACCCCCTTGAGCACCGACAGATCCTTGCCCGGCGGTATGACGTAGATCTGGTTGGGCACCACCGTCATGCCATCTTCCACTTGCACCACCGTCAGCGGCGTCACTCGCTGCAGCAGTTCCGTGAGCATGCCCTTGCGTGTGGGGTCCAGATGCTGGACCACCACCACGGCAAATCCTGGCGATTCAGGCAACCCCCTGAGCAGATCCTCCAGGGCCTCCAGCCCCCCGGCCGAGGCGCCCACACCGACAATGGGAGGTGGTGGGGACGAGGGGGATTGGGGCGGCCCTTGCGGGGCGCTGTCGGGAGCATCCTGGGGGGCATCAGCCTGCGAGGATGGCTCGGACGAATCACCGGGTGAGGTCAAGTAGACGTCTCCTGAGCCGGCCTGCCGGCGTCGATTTTCCCTCATGACTCGCCATCCTACGCCGATGACAACGGGCCAGCCAGGGACTAATCAGCCCAGCAGAGCCCGCACCCCTTCATACAACAGCACGGCGGCCAGAGCCCACAGTACCAGCCCCAGCGCCCGCACCGTCATCACATAGCCCCGTCCTGCCAGCCAGGGGCGGGCCCGCGCAGTCATCAAGGCGATGCCCACCTTGGCGCCGATGAGCAGCGCGTAGAAGGCCGCAATAAAACCCACGGGCGCCCAGGGGCCGGACTCGTACGCGCGGATGATGATGGGGCCACCCACACTGAGCCAGAACAGATAGGGATGCGGGCTGAACATGTTGGCCAGCACCGCCTTTTGCAGCGAGCGCTCCCGGGGCACCACGCCGTCGCCCTGGCAAGCCGGACGAAATCGCAGCGACTCCCACCCCAGCCAGGCCACCACGCCAGCGCCGATGATCGACAACCCTCCCAGCACCTGATCCACATGGGACAGCTGCGCCAGGATGAACAGGGTGAGCAGGATGATGGGCAGATCCGTCAGCAGCGGGGCCAGAGCCACCTTCATGCCGGCACGCAGGCCATGCTGCAGGGGCTCGGAGATCACCAGGGCCAGCAAGGGGCCAGGCGCCACCCCGGCGGACAGGCCGAGCACCATGCCCATCGACAGGACAGCGAGGGTTTCCATCATGGCCAATGGGGCCTCCATAAAAGCAAAAAGCCCGGATACGATCCGGGCTTTTTGCTTCCTGACATGCGTCAGGGTACAGATGGTGGCTACGGGTGGATTCGAACCACCGACCCCCGCATTATGAGTGCGATGCTCTAACCAGCTGAGCTACGTAGCCTTGAGAAGCGCAGGATTTTCGTTGTTTCAGGCGGGCTTGTCAAGGCCTACACATTGAAGCGGAAGTGCACCACGTCGCCTTCCTTCATGATGTATTCCTTACCTTCCAGGCGCCATTTGCCGGCATCCTTGGCGCCCTGCTCACCCTTGCAGGCCACGTAGTCATCGTAGGCAATCACTTCGGCGCGGATGAAGCCCTTCTCGAAGTCCGTGTGGATGGCCCCGGCGGCGCGAGGCGCGGTGGCGCCTCGCTTGACGGTCCAGGCACGCACTTCTTTCACGCCTGCGGTGAAGAAGGTCTGCAGCCCCAGGAGATCGTAGGCACCCCGGATCACCCGATCCAGGCCCGGCTCTTCCAGACCCATCTCGGCGAGGAACTCCACCTTCTCGTCATCGTCCAGCTGGGCGATTTCGGCCTCGATGGCAGCACAGACCGGGATCACCTGAGCCTGTTCGGCTTGAGCCAGTTCACGCACCCGCTCCAGCAGCGGGTTATCGGTGAAACCATCATCGTTGACATTGGCGATGAACATGGCCGGCTTGGCGGTGATCAGTTGCAATTCCTTGAGCAGCGGACGTTCCTCGTCGCTGAGCTCCACGGTGCGTGCAGGACGACCCTCCGCCAGAACGACCTGGACCTTCTCCGCCACGGTCTTGCGGGCAATGGCCTCCTTGTTGCCAGACTTGGCGTTACGCACCAATCGCGTCAGGGCCTTTTCCACCGTATCCAGGTCCGCCAGGGCGAGCTCGGTGTGAATCACCTCGATATCGGAGACCGGGTCCACCCGGCCGGCCACGTGTACCACGTCATCGTTCTCGAAACAGCGCACCACATGGGTAATGGCGTCGGTCTCGCGAATATGGGCCAGAAACTGATTGCCCAGACCCTCCCCTTTGGAGGCACCAGCCACCAGCCCGGCGATATCCACAAACTCCACGGTGGTCGGCAGCACACGCTCGGGCTTGACGATACCCGCCAGCACCTCAAGACGCGGATCGGGCACCGGCACGACACCCACGTTGGGGTCAATGGTGCAGAAGGGATAGTTCTCGGCCTGGATGCCGGCCTTGGTAAGGGCGTTGAACAAGGTGGACTTGCCCACGTTGGGCAGGCCGACAATACCGCATTTGAGGCTCATGGGGTGTCCGGACTCCGGTCTTGAATTCTTGTCTGGGAGATGAGGCTAAGGGCTGGTATGGAGCTGATTCATGGCCTTTTGAACCTCTCCGATGACCACCTGAGGAGTGAGATCCAGAGCCCGTTCAATGCTGTCCTGGATGGCGACATCCTCATCGGGGGCCGGTCGACTGAGGACAAAAGGTACTACGTCATCCCGATGCCCGGGGTGCCCCACGCCCAGCCTGAGACGCAGGAAGTCCTTGCCCAGATGGGCCATGATATGACGCAACCCATTATGGCCACCATGGCCACCGCCGCGCTTGATCCGGGCGGCACCCGGAGGCAGATCGATCTCATCGTGGACCACCAGGATGGCGGCCACGGGAATCCGGTAAAAGTCCGACAACAGGCGAATGGGCTGCCCGCTGTGGTTCATGTAGGCCATGGGCTTGAGCAGCCAGACATCCTGCCCATCGATCGTCACCCGGACCACATCACCGGCAAACCGACTCTCGGAGCGGAACTGCCCACCGTGACGTCGGGCCAGGGCGTCCACAAACCAGAACCCGGCGTTATGCCGGGTTCGGTCATATTTGGGGCCGGGATTGCCCAGCCCCGCGATCAGGCGGATCGTGTCCTGTTCACTCACGGTACGCGTCCATTCCAGATCTCAGCCAACCCCGTGAGCCCATCAGGCCTCGGGGGTTTCCTCGTCACCTTCAGACTCCTCGTCCTCAGCGGCGCTGCCGCCGCGGGTCTTGAGCACGCTCACCACTGGCAGGTCATGATCGGGCCCCTGCGCCAGGGCCGTCAGTGCCACGCCCTGGGGCAGTACCAGCTCCGACAGATGCACGGAGTCGCCCACATTCATCTCGCCCACGTCCACCTCGATGTACTCGGGCAGGTCACGGGGCAAGCATTCCACTTCCACTTCCACGGATTGGTGGCTGAGCATGCCGCCGCCCTTCTTCACGCCCACGCAGGTCTCTTCATTGAGGAAGTGCAGGGGCACGTGCACACGCACAGCCTCGTTTTCACTCACACGCTGCAGGTCCATGTGCACCAGGAAGGGCTTGTAGGGGTGACGCTGCAGATCACGCACGATGGCCTTCTCCAGGCGACCATCGATCGTCACATTGAGGATATGGGAATAAAAGGCTTCATGCTCCTGACACAGCCAGACTGCGCTGTGGTCCAGCGTGATGCTCATGGGTTCCTTGCCCGCACCATAGATAATGGCGGGCAGTCGGCCGGCCCGGCGCAGGCGGCGGCTCGCACCCTTGCCCCGCTCCGTACGCGACTCTGCTTGCAGTTCAAAATCCACACTCATGTCTGACTCTCCGACTTACAAAAGAAACCCCTCCCGCGACCAGGAGGGGCGATGGGGCCAGGAGGGGGGCCTCCCGGCCAAAATGGGTTCCATACCGTCAGTCGACGAACAGCGAGCTGACCGACTCCTCGCGATTGATGCGGCGGATGGTCTCGGCCAGCATGCCGGCCACGCTGAGTTGCTTGATGCGATCGCAGGCCTGGGCCTCGGGGCGCAACGGCAGGGTGTCGGTGACCACCAACTCATCCAGCTCAGAGTTGCTGATGTTCTCAATGGCGGGGCCCGAAAGGACCGGGTGCGTGGCATAGGCCATGACCTTGGCGGCACCGTGCTCCTTCAGGGCCTTGGCGGCCTGGCACAGGGTGCCGGCGGTATCCACCAGGTCATCGATGATAATGCAGGTCTTGTCCTGCACATCGCCGATGATATGCATCACCTGAGACTCATTCGCCTTGGGCCGGCGTTTGTCGATGATGGCCAGTTCGGCGTCATCCAGGCGCTTGGCCAGGGCCCGGGCACGGACCACACCGCCCACATCCGGCGAGACCACCAGCAGGTTCGGGATCTTCTGACGCCAGATATGCCCCAGCAGGATGGGCGAGGCGTAGACATTGTCCACCGGTACGTTGAAGAAACCCTGCACCTGATCGGCGTGTACGTCCACGGTCAGCACCCGGTCGGCACCCACCGCCTCGAGCATGTTGGCCACCACCTTGGCAGAGATGGGCACACGGGCGGAGCGCACACGGCGGTCCTGGCGGGAGTAGCCAAAATAGGGAATCACCGTGGTGATGCGGCCAGCCGAAGCCCGGCGCAAGGCATCCACCATGATGAGCAGTTCCATGAGGTTGTCATTGGTGGGGGCGCCGGTGGACTGGATGATGAAGACATCCCGCCCTCGGACGTTCTCCAATAGTTCCACCTGCACCTCGCCATCGCTGAAGCGACCGACGACCGCCTTGCCCAGAGGCAGATTGAGGTGATTAACGACACTCTGCGCCAGGTTGGGAGTGGCATTCCCGGCGAAGATCATCATTTTGGTTTTTTCGACCACTGTGGATCTAGGGAGCATAATTTTAGGGAACCCTAAAAACACCAAATCCCCTGCACCGGATGGGCGCAGGGGACTCGACGATGGTTGGCTGGGCCGGCAGGATTCGAACCTGCGAATGCCGGGATCAAAACCCGGTGCCTTACCACTTGGCGACGGCCCAAGAAAACTTTCAGCGAGAGTCGGAACTCATGCGCGATCCATGCGATCCTGCAGTGCGGAGCGATTATGGCCCTGGGCTACAAAACCCTGCCAAGCCGCTGGCAGCCGACCCAGAGCATCCCGGGCAGCGTCTTCCTCCGCAAAGGCGGCAAAGACGCAACTACCGGTTCCGGTCATCCGTGGCTGAACCCCTTGCTGCTCAAGCCAGACAAGCGCCTCGGCCACTGCCGGATAGTGCTTGCACACGATGGGCTCACACACGTTTCCAGCCCGCCCCGCAGTAAAGTCGGCTATTGTGATGAGTTCGCAGTTTCGTGTCAATCCAGGGTCGCCGAACACAGCCCCGGTGGATACATGCACACCCGGATGGATCACCAGATACCAGGACTCAGGGAGATCAATGGGCTCGAAACACTCCCCCACCCCTTCGGCCCAGGCCGCCCGCCCATGCACAAAGATGGGCACATCAGCCCCCAGGGTCAGCCCCAGTTCGGCCAGATCTTCAAGGCTCAACCCGGTACCCCACAGGTGATTGAGGGCCACCAGCGTGGTCGCGGCATCCGAACTGCCGCCACCCAGCCCCCCGCCCATGGGCAGGACCTTGCGCACACGGATCAGGGTGCCGTCGCCATACCCCGTGGCCTGCTTGAGGCGGCGCGCCGCCCGGACCGTCAGGTCATCCTCGGGCGCCACATCCTCCAGCGCGTGGGCGGGGCGCACCTCATTGCCAGGAAGTGGCTCAAAGTCCAGCACATCACCATGGGAGAGAAACTGAAACACCGTTTGCAGTGCGTGATAACCATCCGGGCGGCGGCCGGTGATGTGCAGGAACAGATTGAGCTTGGCTGGCGCGGGCCAGCCCTTCCAGGCATCCAGATTCATGGGTTCATCTGCCAGTCGTCCATCAGTACGCGGACGCGTATGTCGTCGAATTCCAGGGTCATGCGATCGGGGAGCGGCGGACGGTGCTCATCGCTGTAGCGTTGATAGCGCACGGTCCATCCCGATTGCACCAGTTGCTCGGGCCGACCGGCCGGATCCAGTGCATAGGCCTCAAGTTCCGCCCTGGGCGCCGGGATCCCCAGCACCCAGTAGCGCAGACCCTTCACCGGTAACCGCCAGCCCAGGGTATCGTACACCAGTTGATCGGCATCCCGGGCATGGTGCTCCCGCCCCTCGCCGTCGGTGAGGATCACACCGGAGGCATCCCCACGCAGGCGGGCGGCATGGCGACCAAAGGGTCCGTAGATCTGGATATCGTAGGCCTCGCCTGTCTGCCGCCAGCGCAGATTGGCATTCCAGCGCTCCTCGTCCACGGCCACGGCTACGCGCCCGCCAAGCACCCAGTCGTCCCGCACGGACAAGACTTCCATCCGCTGCTGCCAGGTGCGCTCCGCATCCTCCACCGGGGCGGGCGGACGCACGGCGCAGGCAGCGAGCAGAGCCGCCGCCAGGCACACGATCATGAGTCGCATCATGGGTTCAGTTTTTCCTTGAGCCGGAGCAGACGCTCATGATCGGGATCCCGCTCCAGGGCGGTCTCGAGAATGTCCAGAGCCTCCTCGCGCGCACCTCGATCCCAGAGCACCTGGGCCAGGTTGCTGGCGATCTCGCCATCCTGCATCTTTTCATAGGCGCGCCGGAGGTGGCTTTCCGCCTCGCCCAAGCGGCCCAGGCGGTACAGCACCCAGCCCATGCTATCGATCACGGCAGCATCCTCGGGGCGCTGTTCCAAGGCCCGACGAATGTAATCAAAGGCCTCGTCAAGGCGATCGGTGCGATCAGCCAGGGTGTACCCCAGGGCATTCAGGGCAGCAAAGTTTTCCGGATCCCGCGCAAGGATGCGACCCAGATCATCCTCCAGTTGAGCGATCCTGCCCAGACGTTCGGCCATCAGGGCCCGCGCATAGAGCAGATCCGGATGGCCGGGATGCGCGGCCAGGGCCTCATCCAGCAGCATCATGCCCGCCCGGTAGTCCCGGGCATCACGCAGCAGCTGGGCCTCCGCAAGATAGGTTTCCACCTGCACATGCGGTTCGTCACTGGCCTCGCGCAGCCGGGCCAGGCCCTCCCGGGCCTGGTTGATCTGGCCCAGCTCCCCTTGCAGGCGGGCAGCCCGGAGCACGGACTCCTGACGATAATCCCCCCGGTCCACCTCCTCATAGAAGTCCACGGCACGCTGCGTGTCACCGGTGAGTTCGGCGATGCGCGCCAAGTAGTAGCGCGCGTCACCCGACCGCTGACCGGTCCTGAGCACCTGCTCCAGATACCCCTCGGCGTCATCGTACCGCTCCATCTCGATATTGATCAGCCCCAGGGTATAGAGCATGTCGGCATCGTCTCCGCGCTCGGACACCACCGCCTCGAACTGGGCCCTGGCATCGGCAAAACGCGCTTCCTGCAACAACAGCCGACCGTAATTGACGCGCAGATCCAGATCATCGGGATAGCGCCGCACCAACTCATCCATGGCCTGCAGGGAGGCGGCCCGGTCGCCGGTGTGCTGAATGGCGCGCGCCCTGAGCACATTGGCCTCACGCAGATCAGGGGCAAGGCGCAGGGCTCGCTCCGTGGCGGTGACCGCCACATGGGGTTGATCCTGCTGGAGCGCCAACCTGCCCAGCGCCAGGTGCGCCTCGGGATCCTCGGCGCGCCCAGCGACCACCTGCTCCATGGCGTTGACCGCCGCCGCCCCATTCTGGGCGCGGGAAAGGACGTTCACCAGCAACCCCAGGCCATCCCCCTCCACGGCGTCCATACGCTCGAGCACCCATTCCAGGTGGGGTACGGCCGCCTCCGGCTGATCGTCATTCACCAGCATGGCGGCGAGTACCTGGCGGGCCTCCAGGTTGTTGTCGTCCAACGCCACCCAGCGCTGAGCCGCCGGCAGGACTTTATCCGGGTCACCGGAGAACAGGGCTATCCGGGTGGCCCGCTCGGCCACATCCGGATCATCACTTCGCCCGGCCGCGCGCAAGTAATGATCAAGGGAGACTTGCAGTTCGCCCATATGACCGGCAATCTCCCCCACCAGCAGTTCGTAGATGAGATCCGCCTGACCATTGTCTTCCGGCGCCCCCATCCGCAGATCAGGATCGGGATAGGCATCCGGTTCGTGTCCGCCGCCCTCCCGGGCCAGGCCGGCACAGGCGGTAAGCAGACTGGCCGCGAGAACAGCGCCGGCCAGAACGACGGCGGCGCGAGCGGGGAACGATGCAAAAGACGTGGCGGAAGGCTTCATCAGGGGACGGGAACCCAACTTGTCGAAATGAGCAGAACACCAGACCGGATCGCTTCTTGCAACCCGTCGGCACGAATACCCACAAGGGGGGCGCGCCAAAGGTCCCGGACAGTGTAAACTCAACTGGACAGCGCCCGGGCGCCCACTGTGTCAGATTGAGGAAACAGACTCACGGAATCCGTCGGCTCGTATCCCTTTGGCACCATAATATGACCGATAAGTTCCCGGGCTCTTGGCCGCCACCCGTAGGATCAAGAGTTTTCCGTGCGGACTCAAAGGGTTAAAACCGGGGTAAACTTGTCATGACTTCAATGCTGGCGCAAAATACGCTATTCACCAGGTCCTCACGTGCGATGCTTTTTACTCTCGGAGTCAATCACAAATCCGCCCCCGTCGGGATTCGCGAACGGGTCGTCTTCTCTCCAGAGCGCATGGAGGAAGCCCTTAACGGGCTGACCCAATCCACGCCGGTGGAAGAGGCGGCCATCCTGTCCACCTGCAATCGCACGGAAATCTATTTCCGCTCCGAGGCCCACCAGCCCGCCGACCGGGTCCTGCACTGGCTGGGAGAATTTCACCGCCTCAAGCCCAGCGAGATCCAGCCCTATATCTACCGCCATCACGATGATGATGCCGTGCGTCACCTGCTGCGCGTGGCCTGCGGCCTGGACTCCCTGGTACTGGGCGAACCCCAGATCCTGGGCCAGCTCAAGGGCGCCTACCAGAACGCCAACACTTCCGGCACCCTGGGTCGCCAGCTGGGCCGGCTGTTCCAGCATGCCTTCTCCGTGGCGAAGAATGTGCGCACCTCCACCGCCATTGGCTCCAGCCCCGTCTCGGTGGCCTTTGCCGCGGTCTCTCTGGCCAAACAGATCTGGGGCGACATGAAGCCCCTCACCGCGCTGATGATCGGTGCCGGCGAAACCGTTGAATTGGCCGCCCGTCACCTGAGCACCAACGAGATCGGGCGCATTATCGTCGCCAACCGTACGGTGGAACGCGCCAAGCCCCTGGCGGATCAGTTCAACGCCGAGGTGATCACCCTGCAGGAGATTCCCAATCGCCTGGCCGAGGCCGACATCCTGATCTCCTCCACCGCCAGCCCGCTGCCCATCCTGGGCAAGGGCGCCGTGGAACGGGCCCTGAAGGTACGCAAGCATCGGCCCATGTTCATGGTGGACATCGCCGTACCCCGGGACATCGAACCGGAAGTGGGCAAACTGGACGATGTGTACCTGTATACGGTGGATGACCTGGAGGAGGTGATCCAGGAGAACCTGCAGTCCCGCCGCGAGGCGGCCCGCCAAGCTGAGGAGATCATCGAATCCCAGGTGGATTCGTTCATGGGCTGGTTGCGGGCCCAGGACGCGGTGAGCACCATCTGCGCCTTCCGCGACAAGGCCCACAGCATGCAGGTGGAGGTGCTGGACAAGTCCCTGCAAATGGTGGCTGCGGGCAAATCCCCGGAGGAGGCTCTGGGCTTTCTTGCCCACACCCTCACCAACAAGTTCCTGCACGAACCCTGCGACAGCATGAACCAGGCGGCCCGGGACGGAAAACTGGAACTCATCGACGCGGCGCATGCCCTGTTCAAGCTGCCTGAAACCGACACCAGTGGTCACAAGATCAATTCGTGAAAGACTCCATTCGCCGCAAGCTGGAAGACACTGCCGAGCGATTTGAAGAGCTGGGCGGCCTGCTCTCCGACCCGGATGTCATCGGCGACCAGGACCGCTTTCGCCAGTACTCGGTCGAATACAGCCAGTTGGAACCGGTGGTGGCGGCCTGGAACGAGTACGCTCAGGCAGGCAACGACCTGGAAGCCGCCCGCGAAATGGCCCGTGATCCGGACCCGGAGCTGCGTGCCATGGCCGAGGATGAGGTGGATGCCACCCAGGTCCGCCTGACGGATCTGGAGCACAACCTTCAGCGCCACCTGATCCCCCGCGATCCCCACGACGACAGCAACACCTTTCTGGAAATCCGCGCCGGCACCGGCGGGGATGAGGCCGCCATCTTTGCCGGCGATCTGTTCCGCATGTATTCCCGCTACGCCGAGACACACGGCTGGCAGATGGAAATCATCTCGGAAAGCGAGGGTGAGCATGGCGGTTTCAAGGAGATCATCGCCCGGGTGACTGGGCGGGGCGTGTATGCGCGCCTCAAGTTCGAATCCGGGGCCCATCGGGTGCAGCGGGTGCCCGACACCGAATCCCAGGGCCGCATCCACACCTCGGCGGCCACCGTGGTGATCATGCCCGAACCCGACGAGATGGAGATCCCCGAAATCAATCCCGCCGACCTGCGGGTGGATACCTATCGGGCCAGTGGTGCCGGCGGGCAGCATGTGAACCGGACCGACTCCGCCGTGCGCCTCACCCACCTCCCCACGGGCCTGGTGGTGGAATGTCAGGAAGAGCGCTCACAGCACAAGAACCGGGCCAAGGCCATGAGTTACCTGGCTGCCCGACTTCTGGAAATGGAGGAGACCCGACGCCACTCGGAGCAGTCCGCCACCCGCAAGTCTCTGGTAGGTAGTGGCGACCGTTCCGAGCGCATCCGCACCTATAATTTCCCTCAGGGTCGAGTGACCGACCATCGCATCAATCTCACCCTGTACAAGCTGGAAAATATCATGGCGGGTGATCTGGACCCGGTGATTGACCCCCTGGTCAATGAACATCAGGCCGACCAACTCGCCGCCCTGGGCGACTGAGACAGGCCTCGCTCCTCCCGCGCGAAGCGGCCCGCCCATGCTGTGGACACGCCCCCAGCCACACGACCTCACATGACATTGACCGTTTCCGATCTCATTACCGAGGCCTTTCAGGGCCTGCAAGGCCTGGACACCCCCCGACTGGAGGCCCAGTTGCTGGTGGCCCAGGCACTGGGTCGGGATCGGGCCTGGCTGTTCGCCCATGGCACAGACCCCGTGGGGGACGACACGGCCCGGCAAGTGCGCCAATGGGTGGCCCGGCGATCGGCAGGGGAACCCATGGCCTATGTACTGGGCCGCCGCGAGTTCTGGTCGCTGGACTTGCAGGTGAGCCCCCAGGTACTGATCCCACGCCCGGACACGGAGATCCTGGTAGAGGCGGTCCTCAACCATCTGGCCAGGGACAGCGACGCTGCCATCGTGGACCTGGGTACCGGCTCCGGCGCCATCGCCCTGGCCCTGACCACCGAGCGCCCGCAGGCACGCATCTCTGCCACTGACCGCTCCACCGTGGCCCTGGCGATAGCCCGCGACAATGCCCGCCACCTGGGCCTGCAGTCGCGGATCCGGTGGCTTGAGGGAAGCTGGTATACCCCACTGGGAGATGCATGCTTTGACATGATCGTCAGCAACCCCCCCTATGTGGCCGAAGCTGACCCGCATCTGGCCCGACTGGATCACGAGCCCCGGGAGGCCCTGGTGTCAGGCGCCGATGGCCTGGATGATCTGCGCCAGATCGTGGCCGATGCGCCGGGGCATCTATTACCTGGTGGCTGGCTGCTGGTCGAGCACGGTTGGGATCAGGGGGGGGCGGTTCAGGCACTGTTCCAGGCAGCGGGCTTTTCCCGGATCGAGACGCTCAAGGATCTGGCCGGGTGTGACCGGTTGACCCAAGGCTGCCTGAACTGACTCCCCTTGCAGGAGATCCTGCACTTTTTGTCTTGCATATTCCGGGCAGGCCGCTAGCATTGGCCCCATGAAATCCGCAGACGACACATACATCCGCCACCGGGAACTGGTGTTCCGGGGCCCGCAGAAAGAACAGGACCAACTGGAGGCCGCCTGGCTGATGTTGCGGGACGAGGTCCCCGCCATCCGTGAGGTGCACCGCGATGGCGACAAGAAACTCCAGGTCACCTACGACATCCGCGAGCTCACCTACGCAGAACTGGAGCAGGCCCTGACCGAGGTCGGCTTCCATATGGACAACAGTCTGTTATCGAAGCTGCGTCGGGCCCTGTACAACTATGGTGAGGACACCATTCGCGACAACCTGGGCCTGGTGAAGGACGAGAGCATCAGTGGTGTGGCGCAACGGGTGTTCGTGAATCAGTACCGGCAGCAGTCCCATGGCTGCCGGGATCATCGGCCCCGGCATTGGCGGGAGTATCTGTAGCAGGACGGCTTCGTTACCCCCTCACCCCCCCCTCTCCCCAAGGGGAGAGGGGCTCTGAAATCGGATTACCCCAAGGGCAGCCGCGAGGAGAGAAGGGCTCTGAAATCGGATTACCCCAAGGGCAGCCGCGAGGGGAGAAGGGCTCTGGAACGGGATTACCCAGATGCTCCCCCTTCTCCCCTCCGGGGAGAAGGGTCGGGGATGAGGGGCGCGGCGGGCACCCACTCAATGCTGCGCCCCAAGGCATTCGCCAGACAGCGCGTCACCCCCTCCGCTGCCTGCCCCCAACTCACATCCAAGCCCAAGCGCTCCAGCGACGTGGTCGCCAGCCCCTGATAACCACAGGGGTTGATGCGCGCAAAGGCGCCCAGGTCCGGATTCACATTGAGGGCCAGCCCGTGATAGCTGCCGCCACGACGCACCCGCAGCCCCAGGGCGGCGATCTTGCCCCCCCCCACATACACCCCAGGGGCGTCCGCACGGGCCTGGGCCGGAATACCCAATCCCGCCAGATAATCGATGACGGTCCGCTCCAGGGCCGTGACCAGGGCACGCACCCCCATACCCTGGCGACGCACATCCAGCAGCAGATAGATCACCACCTGACCCGGACCGTGATAGGTCACCTGCCCACCCCGGTCCACCGGGATCACGGGAATAGGACCAGCATCCAGCACATGCTCGCGCTTGCCGTTCATGCCCAGGGTAAACACCGGCGGATGCTCCACCTGCCAGATCTCGTCCGCCGTGTCGTCGCCACGACCGGCGGTGAAATCCTGCATGGCCCGCCACACCGGCTCGTAGTCGCGCCGGCCCAGCGAATACACGCGAATGGGGGGGGTCACAGGGCCATGGTCACCAGTTCGCAGGCGGTCAGATCCTGGTAGAGCCCATCCATATGTTCACGGCTCCGGGCTTGAACCACCACGGTAATGGCTACATAGCGCCCATTGCGTGAAGGCCGGGACGAGAAGGCCTGACCGGAGACCTCAGGTACGTGACGGCGCACGATGGCCTCCACTCGCTCATGGAATTCTGGTACGGAAGCGCCCATCACCTTCACGGGGAATTCACACGGAAAGGCCTTATCCAGCAGTGGGGTCTCGAGGGAATCGCTCATGGGGCCTCCTGACGCAGATGGGCCTTGTAGTCCTGATACAGCGCGTGAACACGCTGCCACACGGGGCCCGGTTGACCGTGCCCCACCCTCCGACCGTCGAGACGGGTGACCGGCAGGATTTCGCGGGTGGAGCTGGTCAGCCAGATCTCCTCGGCTCCCTGGAGGCTGTCCTCGGGGATACGCGTCTCCATGACCGGCAGGCCGTTGGCCTCGGCCAGTTCCACCACCAGATCCCGGGTGATCCCCCCCAGCAGGGAGTGATCCTTGGGCGGCGTGACGATCACCCCATCGGCCACCAGAAACAGGTTGCTGGCGGCACCTTCGGTCGCCAGGCCATTGCGCACCAGGATGGCCTCCGTGGCGCCGCTGTCCACGGCCTCCTGTCGGGCCAACACATTGGCCAGCAGCGTAATGGCCTTGATGTCGCAGCGGGCCCAGCGGTGATCGGGGATGACCACGGCAGCCACGCCCTGGGCCAGCACCTGATCACCGAGCGGTCGAATGGGGTTCACCATGGCCATGACCGTGGGGGTGATGACTTCCGGAAAGGCATGTTCCCGGGGGGCCACGCCCCGGGTGACCTGCACATAGATGCTGCGATCGCCGCCAGGATTATGGCTCAGCAGCTCATCGAAGAGGGCCGTCCAACCCTGCCGGGACAAAGGGTCAGGAATGCGGGTCTCTGCCAGGCTGTGAGCCAGTCGGTCCAGATGTTCTGCCAGACGCAGGGGGCGACCGCCAAACACCGGAATGACCTCGTACACGCCGTCGCCGAACAGAAAGCCCCGGTCCAGCACCGACACCCGCGCCCCCTCTTCCGGCAAGAACTCGCCGTTGAGATAGATGATCTTACTCTCGGACATCATGGCTCCCGTTCACTCGCCCGTTCAATAACGCACCCACAGCCAGGCGCCATCCACCAGCCGGCGGACCAGCCCCCCCTCTTCCACGCCCTCTAGGGCCACCAGCGGACGGTTCGCGACAACCTCGTCCCCCAGCATCAGACTCAACTCACCATGGCTGGCGCCTTGCTGAATGGGAGCTTGCAGCAATGGATCCAATTCCGTCTGGGCCTCCATCTGCTCATAACTGCCCCGGGGGATGCTCACATAGAATGGTTCGGTCAGCCCCAGGGGCACAGCCTTGCTCTCCCCCTTCCACACCCGGGCCTCAGTCAGGGGCTCTCCCGCCTCATAGACACGATGTGTTTCAAACTGCCGGAAGGCCCAGTTGTAGAGGGCCTGAGACTCATTGGCCCGCATACGCCCTCCCTGTTCGTGGCTGGAGGCCTCAATGCCCATCACGGCCACCACCAGGCGCATCCCTTCACGCTTGGCGGAAGACACCAGGTTGTAGCCGGCCGAACGGGTCCAGCCGGTCTTGCCACCATCCACCGAGTCATCCCGCCACAGAAGCAGGTTGCGGTTGGACTGACTGATACCGTTATAGGTGAAACTGCGCTCGGCGTAGTAGTCGTAGTACTCGGGGAAATCATTCACCAGGGCCTGCATCAGCCGCGAGATGTCTCTCGCCGAGGTGTACTGATCCGCCTCAGTGGGCAAGCCGTGACTGTTCTGAAAGCGGGTATCATGCATGCCCAGCGCCCGGGCCTGAGCGTTCATCAGATCCACAAAGGCCCCCTCGGTACCTGCCACCCGCTCGGCCAGCGCCACGCAGGCATCATTGCCCGACTGGATGATCATGCCGCGCAGCAACTCTTCCACCGTGACCCGCGTACCCACCTCGATGAACATCCGCGAGGCGCCGCTCATTCCGGTGCGCCAGGCCCGTTCACTGACCTCCACCTCCTCGTTCAGGCTGAGCTTGCCCTCCTGCAGTTCGCGAAAGATCGTGTAGGCCGTCATGAGCTTGGTCAGGCTGGCGGGCTCCACACGCTGTTCGCCCTCCCGCTCGGCGAGGATCGCGCCACTTTGGGCATCCATCACCACGTAGTTGCGCGCATTGAGATCCGAGGGGGGCGACACCCTGAGGGTACTCCCCAGAGCCACCCCGGGCAGCAGGGCAAACAACAGCAAAAAGAGGCTTAATCTCTGGATCATGGTTCTTCAAATACCTGAAAGGTTCGATTCGGAACTGGACGGAATGAGGCTATCATACATGTCGACGGTGGCGTTCGGACACACGCCAAGGCCCACAGCGAGAGTTCTCGTGGGGGAACCTTAATCGGAAACGATGCGAAAATCCGTGATGCCCATCCCCTCCAGGATGCGCCCGACTTCGGCCGCCCGGGCCTCGTCGGCTTTGGGCCCGAGGCGCACCCGGTACAAGCGACGATCCTCGACACGACCTTCCGTGACGGTCACAGGCCCCAGGCCCCGGGTCCGTAGACGATCCTGCAGCCGTTCCGCGTTGATGCGACTGGCAAAGGCACCCACCTGAACAAAGACCTGGCCAACGGATGCCTGCGACGGCAATGATGGCATCAGGAGAACAGGGGTCGGCCCTCCCTCATCGGTATCGCTGGTTGCCGCGGGCGGACGTGCCGCCTGCTGCTGCGCACCCGAGACCGGATAGGGCTCCAGGGCCTCCACCTCCACGCGTGCCGTGCCCTGGCTGATCATGTCGATACGATGCGCGGCCGCGTAGGACAGGTCGATGATGCGATTCTTCGCAAAGGGTCCGCGGTCATTCACCCGCACCACCACGCTGCGCCCGTTCTCCAGATTGGTGACCCGGGCATAGGTGGGCAACGGCAAGGTCGTGTGGGCCGCGGTCATGGCGTACATGTCGTAGGGCTCGCCACTGGAGGTGCGCCGACCGTGAAACTTGGTGCCATACCAGGAGGCGATACCCCGCTCCCGGTAGCCCTCGGCAGAGGCCAGCGTGACATAACGCCGCCCGAACACCTCGTAAGACTCCGGATTACCATAACGGCTGGGGGGCTCAGGCCGTGGCGTGGGCTCCTGAACAGCGGCCAGATCGGGCACCTGACTGGGATGGGGTGCCCGGTCACCGGACACCGGCCCCCGTGGACCGCCACAGGCAGTCAGCACGCCCACCACCAGGACCAGCAGCAGCGCGCGCACCGGCCCGCGAGGGTTCACGTGTCATCCCCTCCGCGCAATTCGGCTTCCCGCGCCTCACGGATCTCACGGGACAACTCGTACACGGCCATGGCGTACAAGGGGCTGCGGTTGTAGCGGGTGATCACATAGAAATTCTCGTACCCCAGCCACACCTGAATGCCATCCTCTGCCTCCAGCTCGATGACCGAGAAACGGGCATCCGGATCCACCGACGAAACCGGACGGACGCCTTTTTCGGCCAGCTCATCAAGCGTGTACAGGGCCCGGTAGGGACGGCTCACCAGTGCCTTGTAGTCATCACTTTCCACCTGAGCACGCACCACCACGGGCGCCCCCATGGACCAACCATGACGCTGGAAGTAGTTGGCCACGCTGCCGATGGCATCGGGCCAGGAATCCAGCAGATCCCGGCGCCCGTCGCCGTCGAAGTCCACGGCGTATTCGCGGTAGCTTGAGGAAATGAACTGCCCCCGGCCCATGGCCCCGGCATAGGAGCCGCGGGTCGCACGCAGATCCAGGCCTTCCTCTCTCACAAGACGCAGATAATGAGACAGTTCGGAGCGGAAGAAATCGGCCCGGGGCGGGTAATCAAACCCCAGGGTCACCAGGGCATCAAAGACCGGGAATCCACCGGCATGGCGGCCGTAGAAGGTCTCCACACCGATGATGGCGACGATGATGTCCGGGTTGACCCGAAAACGCTCCTGGGCCCTTAGCAGGGTGGATTCATGCGCCTCCCAGAAACGCACCCCCGCCTGGATACGCTCGCGGGTGAGAAAAATGGGTCGATAATCCTTCCAGGGCCGGGCCTCCGCCGGGGCGGAGATCAGGTCCAGCACCCGCTGCAGCCCGTCGGCACCCGCGAACAGTGCGCGCAGTTCATCCTCATCAAACCCCTCTTCCACCCGCGCCTCGATGAAGCGCTGTACCTCGTCTCGTTCCAGATAGGCGGGATCACCCGCCTTGAAGCGCGGTGAGGCCTCGCTCACGCCGGAAATGAAGGCGAACAGGAAACACAACCCCATGATCAGGGTCATCACCCGCAGGGCCGGGCTTGAGAGGGAACCGCGCATCAGGGTCACCAAGGGGGGTAGGGGGAAACTCATCGGGCCAGCAGTCTGCGATGGGAATGGATGGACATGAGAATACCGAATGCCGCCATCAGGGTCACGAGGGATGTCCCGCCATAACTGAACAGGGGCAACGGCACCCCCACCACCGGCAGCAGCCCGATCACCATGCCGGTGTTCACGAACACATAAATGAAGAAGGTCACGCTCAAACTGCCAGCCAGCAGACGCGCATAGGTATCCTGGGCCCGCACGGCGATGATCAACCCGCGGAAGATCACGAAAAGATACAGGGCCAGGAGCACCAGCACCCCCAGCAGACCGAATTCCTCAGCATAAACAGCAAAGATGAAATCAGTGGAACGCTCAGGCAGAAACTCCAATTGGGACTGGGTACCATTCAGCCAGCCCTTGCCGTAGACCCCGCCTGAGCCGATGGCAATCTTGGACTGGATGATGTGATAGCCCGCCCCCAGCGGATCACTCTCCGGATTGAGCAGAGTGAGTACCCGTCGACGCTGGTAGTCCTGCATGAAGTGCCACAGCAGGGGCGCCGCTGCCACGGCCAGCGCCCCCAACCCCAGGAGCACCCGCCAGCGGATGCCCGCCAGGAAGATCACCAGCAGGCCCGCCCCGCTCACCAGCAGGGCCGTGCCCAGATCCGGCTGCTGGGCAATCAACCCCGCCGGGACGGCCACCACCACCCCCGCCACGACCAGCTCCCGCAGGCGCGGCGGCAGGGGGCGATCGGCGAAATACCAGGCCACCATCATGGGAACGGCCAGCTTCATGAATTCCGAGGGCTGAAACCGGATCAGGCCCAGATCCAGCCAGCGTTGGGCCCCCTTGCCCATTTCCCCGAAAAACATCACCAGGACCAGCAGCAACACGCCCATCAGATACACCCAGGGCGACCACTGACGCAGGTGATGATGGGGGATCTGCGCCAGTAGCATGAGCGCACCAAAGGCCAGGGCCACCCGGACACCCTGGCGTTGCACCATATCCAGGTTCTCGCCGCTGGCGCTGTAGAGCACCACGAAACCCAGGGCCAGCAAGAGGGAGATCCCCCCCAACAACGGCAGGTCCAGGTGCAGGGCGCGCAGGATCTGACGCCCGGGACTGACCTCGGCGGCAGCGGTGTGAAACATCAGGACTCCATCTCCAGAAGGTAGTAGTCCATGACCTTGCGGGCCATGGGGGCCGCCACCCGGCCACCACTGCCACCGTGCTCAACGATCACCGCCACAGCAATCCGGGGGTCGTCGGCAGGGGCATAACCGATGAACAACGCATGGTCATGGAGATGCATCGCCAACTCATCCTCATCATATTCCTCTTCCTCCCCCAGACCGAAGACCTGTGAGGTGCCGGTCTTGCCGGCAATACGATAGGCCGCATCCTGGCCGGCCGAGGAATGAGCCGTGCCCCGGGCCCGGTGCAGCACATGCTCCATGGGCTCGCGTACCTGATCCCAGTATTCCGGGCGACTGACCTGCACCGGGGCCAGCGGCCCGGACTCGTCCAGCGCCAGTTCTCCCCCGTCGCCCTGGATGTGCCCCCGCAGCAGGTGCGGGCGCACCCGTTCCCCGCGCATCGCCAGCGTACTGGTCAAAGAGGTCAGTTGCAGGGGTGTGGTGAGCATATACCCCTGGCCAATGGCGGTGATGAGTGTCTCGCCGGGATACCAGGGCTGGTTGTACGCGGCCCGTTTCCATTCGCGGCTGGGCAGCAGGCCCTGGCGCTCGCCCGTGCTGTCGATGCCAGTACGCTCACCGAGACCAAAGCGCCCCAGAAACGACGACATGCGATCAATCCCCAGTTTGTGGCCCAGATCATAGAAATACACATCGGACGATTGGGCAATGGCCCGATCCAGATCCACCGTCCCGTGATAGCGCCAGTCACGGTAACGCCGGGTATCATTGGGCAGGGTGTAATAGCCCGGGGAGTACATGGTGCGCTCGGCCGTGGTCACCCCATGCTCCAGACCCGCCAGCCCCACCACGGGTTTGAGGGTGGACCCGGGGGGATACTGTCCGGACAACGCCCGGTTGAACAGGGGTTGACGCCGATGGGTACGCAGTTCCTGAAACACGGACCGCGAGATGCCATGGACAAAGAGATTGGGATCGAAGCTCGGCATACTGACCATGGCCAGCACCTCGCCATTGCGCGGATCCATGGCCACGATAGCGCCGGCGTACCCGTCCAGGATCTCTTCCGCCGCCCGCTGCAGGCGCACATCCAGGCTCAGCACCAGATCCCGTCCCGGCGTGGCCGGCTCCCGCTCCAATACCCGCAGCGTGCGCCCCTGGGCATTCACCTCCACCTTCTGGAAGCCCACGTGTCCGTGGAGCTGGCTCTCGTAAAAGCGTTCAATCCCCAGCTTGCCGATATGCGTGGTGCCGGCATAACGTTGGGTATCGATGCGGGCCAGCTCCCGCTCGTCGATGCGCCCCACATACCCCAGTACATGGGCCAGCGAAGCGCCTTGAGGATAATGCCGGGCCACCCGCGCCTCCACATCCACCCCAGGGAAGCGGTGCCGGTTGACCGCAAAGTTGGCCAACTCTTCGTCCGTGAGATTGAGCTTCAGTGGAACAGCCTGGAAGGGACGCTTGCCCTTCAGCATACGGCGAAATCGCTCGATGCGCGCCTCATCCAGATGCACGATCCGGGCGAGCTGCTCCAGGGTGGCATCCATGTCCGTCACCTGCTCCGGAGTGACCTCCAGCTGATAGGCCGGACGGTTCTCCGCCAGCACCACCCCATTGCGATCGAAGATCAGCCCTCGGGGCGGCGGCAGCGCCTCCAGGCGCACGCGATTGTTCTGGGACAGCGTGGAAAAATGAGAATAACTGGCCACCTGCAAGTGACCCAGACGCGCACTGACAATCCCGAACAGCAAGGTGACCATCACCATCAGGATCACCACTCGGGCAAGGAACAGCCTCTTTTCCTGGTAGTGATTCTTGAGGGGTTGGCGCACCGGCATGGGCTTGCGGATTCCGGGGATACGTGCGGGATTACACAATACTCACGACCCACGCGGGGCGCGCAATCCCTCGCGGGATGCTGCACCCCACGGAACCGTTCAGGTCAGCCCTTCTGCTGGAAGCGCTTGACGGAGGACTCGATCTCCGCACGGGCGGCGTCCACGCCTTCCCAGCCTTCCACCTTGACCCATTTATTGGGCTCCAGTTCCTTGTAATGCTCAAAGAAATGCTTGATCTGGTCCAGCAGCAACGGCGAAACATCATCAGGCCCCTGGATACGATCGTACTCAGGATAGAGCTTGGACACGGGCACGGCCAGCAGCTTGGCGTCTTCACCCGCCTCATCGGTCATCCTGAGCATGCCCACGGGGCGAGAACGGATCACACTGCCGCTGAGCAGCGGATGCGGGGTCATGACCAGCACATCCACCGGATCCCCGTCATCGGAGAGGGTGTGGGGGATAAAGCCGTAGTTGCAAGGGTAGAACATGGGCGTGGCCATGAAGCGGTCCACCAGCAGCGCGCCGCTGTCCTTGTCCACTTCATATTTCACCGGCGAGGCCTGGGCCGGGATCTCGATGATCACGTTCACATCATTGGGCAGGTCCTTGCCGGCAGGAATATTGTCTATATTCATGTTGCTTTACTCCAGATGAGTTGAAAACGGACGCGGCATTATAACGGCATGACGCGCTGCGAAAAGCATGAATCCAGTGGGGGGTGGTTGCACCCCAATGGCTGGAGCAGGTATAAGTCTCGGCCTATTGTCTTGAATAAATCGCTTAAAACAAGCTCTAAGCTAAAGGGGAAATACCATGCGTATCGTCCTGTTGGGCGCTCCCGGTTCCGGCAAGGGAACCCAGTCCAAACTGATCATGGAGCGTTACAAGGTTCCGCAGATCTCCACCGGTGACCTGTTGCGCGCCGCGGTGTCCGCGGGCACCCCCCTGGGTCAGAAGGCCAAGGCCGCCATGGACGCCGGCGAACTGGTCACCGACGACGTGGTGCTGGGCATGATCCGCGAGCGTCTGGCCATGCCGGACACCCAGCGTGGCTACATCCTGGACGGCTTCCCCCGCAACCTCAACCAGGCCGGCAGCCTGGATGAAATGCTCACCGATCTGGGTCAGCCCCTGGATGCTGCCGTGCTCATTCATGTGGACTTCGAGAGCCTGATGCAGCGGCTTACCGGTCGTCTCACCTGCGCTTCCTGTGGCGCGGTGTTCAACAGCTACACGCATCCGCCCCGCCAGGAGGGCGTCTGTGATCTGTGCGGTGGTGAACTCAAGCACCGCTCCGATGACAACGAAGAGACCATCGGCAGCCGCCTGAAAGTCTACCAGGCTCAGACTGAGCCCCTGGTGGAATACTATCGGGACAAAGACCTGCTGCACACCGTCAAGGGGGAAGGTGAAATCGAGGACATCTTCAAGGAGGTTTCCAAGGTGCTTGAGTCTGTGGGCGGCCCGAAGGCCTGAAGGCCCTGACATGCCCCCCGCCGGTGCTGAGGGAACAGCACCGGAACCACCCCCGTTGATCGGACTCGCCACCGTGTACCG
The DNA here is from genome assembly GCF_022227565.1 of Ectothiorhodospira sp. 9100. Taxonomy (NCBI): domain Bacteria; kingdom Pseudomonadati; phylum Pseudomonadota; class Gammaproteobacteria; order Chromatiales; family Ectothiorhodospiraceae; genus Ectothiorhodospira; species Ectothiorhodospira sp. 9100. The sequence goes on along the minus strand of NZ_JAJNAN010000035.1, from coordinate 10,843 downwards.
ACACGCGCCCTCGCTGATATTGTGCATTCATGTCGCCATCACGCCAGCCCTGGCGGATGAATGGGCCCTGTGCGATTACCACCCGCCCACCCCGGACACCACCTACCCCGATGATGGACAACTGCGTTTCCGGGCAGACAAGGCCGTTCTGGACCGTGAGGGGGTCTCGCGCCTGGAAGGAAACGTCGAGGTATTCCAGAGTACGCGCACCCTTACCGCCAACCGCTTCGAGTACGAGAAGGCCCGGGATTATCTGGAGGCCACAGGCAACGTCACTTTCGAGGACAGGGCGGGGCTCAGCTTCGACAGCAGCGCCGGCCATCTGTACCTGGATTCCGAAAAGGGCCGATTCGAAGAGGTGGAATACTTCTTTCAGCCCCGGCACGCCCGGGGGAAGGCACGCACCATCGAACCCCGCGGTGCCGAGCGCTTTCGCCTCAACCATGCCAGCTACACCACCTGCGATCCGGGTCGCCAGGACTGGCAACTCACCGCCAGCCGGGTGGACCTGAACCAGGACACCGGCCGAGGCACCGCCCGCAACGTGCTCTTGCGCTTTCACCGGGTTCCCTTGCTATACACCCCCTGGATCAACTTCCCCATCGACGACCGGCGCCAGTCAGGGCTGCTGCTGCCCAGCATCGGCAATGCCGACTCCACCGGACTGGATGTGGAGATTCCCTATTACTTCAACCTGGCCCCCCACCGGGACGCCATCCTGGCCCCTCGTTACCTGGGTCGTCGGGGCACCATGCTGGGCGCTCAGTACCGGCATCTTTCCCAGAGTTCCACAGGGGAATTTGATCTGGAATACCTCCCGGACGACAGTGTGTACGGGAACGACCGCAGTCTGTTCATATGGGATCAGCAATGGCGTCCCACCTCGCGGCTGCGCCTGCATACCGAAGGCTCGGACGTGTCCGATGCCGACTACCTGTCAGACTTCGGAAACTCCCTCAGCGACACCAGCACCACCCACCTGGAGCGACGCGCCGACCTGAGCTACCACGCCAGTCACTGGAATTTACTGGCCCGCCTGGAGGACTACCAGACCGTGGACGACAGCATCGTCGACCCGAACCAGCCGTACAAGCGCCTGCCGCAGTTCCTTTACCACGGCAGCTGGCCACAATCCGCCTACGGCATCGACCTGGGCATGCGTGCCGAATGGGTCAGCTTTGACCGCCGCGACAGCATTACCGGGCAACGCACTGATATCATGCCCGAGGCCAGCCTGCCCCTGCGGGGCGCAGCCTGGTTCCTGACTCCCCGGGTACGGTATCGTTTCACGCACTATGATCTGGAAGGACAACCGGCAGGGACCGACCCTTCGCTGCAGAGAAACCTGCCGGTCACCAGTGTGGACGCGGGACTGTTCTTCGATCGTCCACTGGGCGAAGACCGCTTCCAGACGCTGGAGCCACGACTGTTCTACCGCTACACCCCCTACCGGGATCAGGACGACCTCCCCCGGTTCGACACCTCGGAATACGGTTTCAGCTTCGACCAGCTATTCCGGGACCAGAGCTTCAGCGGCCCGGACCGGGTCGCTGATGCGAACCAGCTGACCACGGCCTTGACCAGCCGGGTGGTGGACGCGGGCACGGGGATCGAACGCTTCCGGGTGAGCCTTGGACAGGTTCATTATTTCGAGGACCGCCGCGTGCGGTCAGAACCCGGGGACCCGCCCCTCACCAACAACAGTTCCTCCATCGTGGCAGAGGCCGCCTGGCGACCTGACGCCAACTGGAGCGTACGGGGCACGACTCAATGGGATCCACACCGGGAACAGACCGAGCGCCGCACCGCGCATCTGCAATACCGGGAGGATGGCAACCGCGTGGTCAATCTGGGCTACCGGTTTCAGGAAGACCGCCTGGACCAGACCGACCTCTCCTTTGCCTGGCCCCTGTCCAGGCGGTGGGACGCCGTGGGACGATGGGCTTACAGTCTGGAGGATGAGCGGGACCTGGAGATCCTGGCAGGCCTGGAGTACAACACCTGCTGCTGGGGTGCCCGAGTGGTGTTTCGCCGCTATCTCACCGACGGCCTCCAGGACGAATATAATGAAGGCATCCACTTTCAACTGATCCTCAAGGGTCTGGGCAGTCTGGGCACCGGACTGGGAGACCTCCTGAGTGAAGGCATACTGGGTTATGAAGACGATTATTAGCATCCTGCTCGCATGGCTCGTCGCCTCCGGGAGCGTGGCCCTGGCCCAGGAAGGCAACAACCACCCGGGGGTGGTGCCGCTGGATGAGGGCGGCCGCCTCCTGGATCGTATCGTTGCCGTGGCAGAGGAAGATGTGATCATGCAAAGCGAACTGCGTGAGCGCATCCAGACCATCCAGCGCCAGTTGGCCGCCCGGGATGGTCAAACACCGCCGGTGGACACCTTGGTGCGCCCGGTACTGGATCGCCTGGTGCTGGAGCGCCTGCAACTACAGGAGGCCCGCCGCATCGGCATCCGCATCGACGACATCAGCCTGAATAACGCCATCGAGAACATTGCCCGGGAAAACGGCATGAGCCTGGCCCAGTTCCGCGACCGCCTGGTGGCCGATGGGATCGATTTTCGCGCCTTCCGGGAACAGATCCGGGACGAGATGGCCATTGCCCAGTTACATCGCCGCCAGGTGGACAGCCGTATTCAGGTGAGTGAGCAGGAGATCGATGACCTGATCGCCAGCGAGAGCGGGGCCATCGACCGGGACGTGGAATACCGCCTGCTGCATCTGCTGGTTTCCCTTCCCGAGGGGGCCACCCCCGAACAGATCAGCGAAACCCGGGAACGGGCCGAGCGCATTCGCGAGGAGGCTGCCGAAGGGGCCGACTTCACTGAACTGGCCCTGCGCGAATCAGAGGGACAACAGGCCCTGGAAGGCGGCGACCTGGGGTGGCGCAATGCCAGCCAGGTGCCTACCCTGTTTTCCCGGCACGTGGTGCTCATGCGGGAGGGGGATGTGAGCGAAGTGATCCGATCCCCGTCGGGCTTCCATATTGTCAAGCTTGCGGATCGACGTGCCGGCAGCCGCAGCCAGGTACAGCAAACCCGGGTGCGCCATATCCTGATCAGCCCCAGCGAGGTGGTCAGTGACCGGGAAGCCCGTGACCGTATTCGCTCCCTGCGCAACCGCATTCGGGATGGAGCCGATTTTGCGGAACTGGCTCAGGCCCACTCGGACGATCGCGGCAGCGCCCTGCGTGGCGGCGATCTGGGCTGGACTGACCCCGGCGACATGGTGCCCCAGTTCGAGCAGGTGATGAACCGTACCGAACCGGGCACACTGAGCGAGCCCTTCCGCACCCAGTTCGGCTGGCATATCCTCAAGGTGGAGGACCGCCGCAGCCACGACAGCTCCAGGGAACTCATGCGTTCCCAGGCCCGGGAGATCATCCGCAACCGCAAGCGAGATGATGAGCTGGAAATCTGGCTACGTCGTCTGCGGGACGAGTCCTACGTGGAGTTGCGCCTGGAGGATGTGGCAACGCGGGATGCCGGCGCGAACCAGCGGAGCCGCTGATGATGTCGCCCCGGCCCATTCCCCGTATCGCCATCACACCCGGCGAACCTGCCGGTATCGGTCCCGACCTTGTGGCCATGCTCAGCCGGGAACCCTGTGCTGCCCAGCGGGTAGTGGTGGGCGACCCTCAGGTACTGCTGGAGCGGGCCGAGCAACTGGGCATCCATCTCACGCTCATCCCTCTGGATCCGGACCAGCCCCCTCAGGCCGATGCGGCGGGCCAGCTACATCTGTGGACAGGCTGCACCGTGGCGGAACCGGTCATCCCCGGTCAACTCAACCCGGCCAATGCCCGGTACGTGCTGGACACCCTCACCCAGGCCGCGGATGGCTGCCTCCGGGGGGTGTTTGCAGGGCTGGTCACCGGCCCGGTTCACAAGGGGATCATCAATGAGGCAGGCATTCCCTTTACCGGACACACCGAGTTCCTGGCCGAACACTGCCAGGCGCCCATGCCGGTGATGATGCTCACCGCCGGGACACTGCGAGTGGCCCTGGTGACCACCCACCTGCCCCTGCGCCAGGTCGCCCAGGCCATCACCACCGAACGCCTGGAAACCGTGCTGCGCGTGCTGCACGCGGATCTCGAGAGCCAGTTCGGGATCGGGAGGCCTCGTATCCTGGTCTGCGGCCTCAACCCCCATGCTGGCGAGGGCGGTCACCTGGGCGACGAGGAGATCCACGTGATCACGCCGATACTGGAGCGCCTGCGTGGCGAAGGCATGGACCTGACCGGGCCCTTGCCGGCCGACACCCTGTTCACTGAACGACACCTGCGTCATGCCGACGCGGTGCTGGCCATGTATCATGACCAGGGCCTGCCGGTCCTCAAGCATGCCGGTTTCGGCAGTGCCGTGAACGTCACCCTGGGCCTGCCCATCATCCGCACCTCCGTGGATCATGGCACGGCCCTGGATCTGGCCGGCACCTGCCGGGCCGAAGCAGGCAGCCTGCAGGCAGCCCTGGCCACCGCCATCCACATGGCCCAGGCCCGTAACGGCATCGCACCGGCATAATGGATCAATCGTCTTCCTCCATGGCACATGCACAGGAGCCTGTCATGAACCGCGCCCCGCATCTTATTGTCCTTACCCTGACCGTTGCCGCCCTGCTGTCCGCTGGCTGCACCTTCGTCAAGCTCTCCCCCGAGGCCGAAGCCACACGCGTTGTTCCCACCGACCGCGTAGCCGACTGCGAACGCCTGGGCAGTACCACCGCATCCATGGCCGAGCGCATCGGTTTCATCAAGCGCCCGCCCGAGCGCATTGAGCAGGAGTTGGAACACGCCGCCCGCAATGCCGCTGCTGACATGGGGGGTGATACGGTCGTGCCACGCGGTGAAATCACCGACGGCAAACGCACCTATGACGTCTACCGCTGCCTGCGCTGATCGGATACCCCCCTTGAACCATGCTCCCCGCAAGCGCTTTGGTCAGCATTTCCTGCATGACCCAGGCATCATCCGGCGCATTGTTGGCGCCATCGCGCCGCACCCTGACGACACCCTGGTGGAGATCGGCCCCGGCCTGGGCGCCATCACCGGTCCTCTGCTGGAGCGCCTCCACCACCTGCATGTGGTGGAGCTGGACCGGGATCTGATTCCGCACCTGCATGGCCTGGGCCCACCCGGCACCATCACCGTGCATGCGGCGGATGCCCTGCGCTTTGACCTGGCCAGCATCCCCGGACCACGCCCCCTGCGGGTGGTGGGCAACCTGCCCTACAACATCTCCACACCACTGATCTTTCATCTACTGGCCCAGGCTGCGCAGATTCGCGATATGCATTTCCTGCTGCAAAAGGAAGTGGTGGACCGTCTGACCGCCGGCCCCGGCACTGCCGCTTATGGGCGCCTGGGCATCATGGTGCAGTACCGCTGCCGTGCCGAGCCCCTGTTCCCCGTGGGCCCGGGCGCCTTTCGGCCGCCGCCCCGGGTGGACTCCGCCGTGGTGCGCCTGACCCCCTACGAGACCCTGCCGTATCCAGCTCGGGACGAGCCCCTGCTGGCGCGCCTGGTGCAACAGGCCTTCACCCGGCGCCGCAAGACCCTGCGCAATGCCCTGCAGGGCCTGGCACTGCCGGAGCAGATCGAGGCAGCCGGCATTGACCCGACACACAGGCCCGAGACCTTGTCGGTGGAGGCCTTCGTGCGCATTGCGGATATCGTCTCCGATACCGCCCCGGCCAGCCCTCCCGGCCATTGACGCCCGCGCCGGTTATCGCGTTCCATCCTTCCCGCACGGGCGCTTGGGATAGCGGCGCTGCTAGCGCCCTCCCCTGCGTACACGTTAAACTGGGCGCTTTTCTCCGCCGTGGGCGAGGATAGAATCACATGGCCGAACATAATCCGCTGCTGCGTCTGCGCGACCTGGACCAGAGCGTCTGGTACGACTACATCCGCAAGGATCTAATGGAATCCGGCGAGCTGGCCCGACTCATCCGTGAGGATGGCCTCGGCGGGCTGACCTCCAACCCCGCCATCTTCGACAAGGCCATCACCGGTAGCGATCTCTACGATGGGGGCATCCGCCAGGCCCTGGCCGTGGACCCGGACATCAGCACTGCGGCCCTCTTCTATCAACTGGCCATTGGGGACCTCCAGGCCGCCGCCGACGCCTTCCGCGGCACCTACGATCAAACCGAAGGGCAGGATGGCTTTGTCAGTCTCGAAGTCTCTCCGGAGCTGGCCTTCGACGCCGATGGCACGGTGCGCGAGGCCCTGGATCTGGCCGCCCGCGTGGATCGCCCCAACCTCATGATCAAGGTACCCGGCACCCTGCCGGGGCTGACGGCCATCGAGCAACTCACCGCCCAGGGTGTGAATGTGAATGTGACACTGCTGTTCTCGGTGTCCCGTTATGAGGCCGTGCTGGAGGCCTATCTCAAGGGGCTGGAGGCCCGCATGGCACAGGGCTTGTCCGTGGATCGCATGGCCTCAGTGGCCAGCTTCTTTGTCAGTCGGGTGGATACCGCCCTGGACGACATCCTGGAAGAACGCATCCGCGAAGGCCGGCCCGTGGAGCACATGCAGGGCCGCCTGGCCATTGCCAATGCCAAACTGGCCTATGCCCACCTCCTGCAGGTCACGCAGAGCGAGCGTTGGCAGCGCCTCAAGGCCGTGGGCGCCCGCCCCCAGCGCCTGCTGTGGGCCAGCACAGGTACCAAGAACCCCGCTTACAGCGACGTGCTCTACGTGGAATCCCTGATCGGCGCGGATACGGTCAACACCCTGCCCCCGGCCACCTACAATGCCTTCCGCGACCACGGTCGGGCCGAGCCGACCCTGGCGCAGGATCTGGAACAATCCCGCGCCCTGATCCAGGGCCTGCCGGACCTGGGCATTGACCTGGAGAGTGTGACCAACCGCCTGGAAAGCGAGGGCATCGAGGCCTTCGCCAAGGCCTTCGACCACCTCATGCAGGGCCTGGAAGACAAACGCACCCGCCTGGGGGGTTAGGAAAAAGGGGACAGACACCTTTTCCGTGCGCGCCGCTGGCGCGCGGAAAAGGTGTCTGTCCCCTTTTGCTCGTTTTGCGAAACCGCCGGAATACTTCATTATAGACCTCTGGCCCCTTTCCACGGCAGGTGGTGCAATGAAGATTCTGGCAGGCGATATTGGCGGCACCAAAACCCTGCTGATGCTGGCGGATGTTTCCCATGGTCGCCTGTCAACCCTGGCACGGGAACGCTACGCCAGCGCCGACTTTCCGGATCTGGCCCCCATGGTGCGGGCCTTCCTGAGTGACGCAGGTCTTGCCAGCGACGGCATTGATGCCGCCTGTTTCGCCCTGGCCGGCCCTGTCGCCCGTCAGCAGGGCGTGGACCGGGCCCGGCTCACCAACCTCCCCTGGGAACTGAATTCCACCCATCTGGCGGACAATCTCGGCATCCCCCAAGTGGCCCTGCTCAACGATTTCGAGGGCATCGGCCACAGCCTGGACGATCTCCCCACCGAAGCACTTCACTCCCTGCAAACCGGTCAGGCCGACCCGGAGGGTGTGCGTCTGGTCGTGGGCGCCGGGACCGGCCTGGGTGTGTGCATCGTGCCGCCAGGGCATCCCCTGTGTGTTTTACCCACGGAGAGCGGACACGCGAGTTTTGCCCCGGCGGATGCCCGCCAAGCGCGTTTATGGCACTACGTAGCCGATCAGGAAGGGCGCTGTACCCGCGAACATCTGCTCAGTGGCCGGGGCCTTGGACGCATCGCCCGGTTCCTGGTGGCCCAGGGTCAATCGCCGGGCCAGAGTCTCGGTCTGGCCCTGGAAGGAGACGACCCTGCCCCTATTATCTCGCAACTGGCCCTGGAAGGCAGTGACCCCGTGGCCGTGGAAGCGGTGGCGCTGTTTCTAGCCGTCTACGGGGGTCAGGCCGGGGACCTGGCCCTGGGTTGCCTGCCCTTTGGCGGTATTTTCATCGCTGGTGGCATCGCCCCACGGCTGCTGCCACGAATGCAGGAAGGCGGCTTCATCCAGGCCTTTCGCCAAAAACCGCCCATGAGCCACCTACTGGAACGCATGCCGATTCAGGTCATCGGTGATACCGACGCCGGCCTGCTGGGCGCCGCCCGCCACGCCGCCAGCCTGTGTCAACACCCGTATCAGGCCCGCTGAGCCCATGAATATCCGCGGCCTTGCGGCCTCTCCCGTCTAGTCCGTATGGAGACTCTGTCGATCCTGCTCGGCATGGTGATCCTCGCCGCCCTGATCGGGGGATTACTGGGCTGGGTGGCCCTGTTTCAGAACCGGGTGCTCAAGGCCCGAATCGCCCGGCTTGAACAGGCGTTATTACCCGCCCAGACCCGGACCTCGAGCGTCACACCCCCCGGGACTGCCACCCCCGCGAACGTACCGGCGGATACCCGACCCTACCCAACCAGCACGGCACCTGCCAGGGCTGCCCGTGACCGCTGGAACGCTACACCCAGCGTAGCGCCCTCCCGGACCTACCCCACCTGGATGGAGCATCTGCTCAGCCAATGGATGGTCTGGCTCGGCGGCCTGTGCGTGAGCCTGGCGGGGATCTTCATGGTCAAGTACAGCATCGACGCCGGGCTGCTGGGCCCCTGGGGTCGAGTCATCCTGGCCCTGGCCACGGGCCTGGGTCTGCATGCCCTGGCCGAGTGGCTGCGCCGGCGCAAGGGGCATGACCCGTCCCTGGCCGCCCTGGCGGGAGCGGCCAGCATCACCCTGTATGGTGCCCTGCTGGCTGCCCTGCACCTCTATGCCCTGCTGGACCCAGGCATCGTCTTCGTGTTGCTGGCCGGGGTCTCCCTGTTGACCATGGCGCAGGCGCTGCTCCACGGCCCGATCCTGGCGGCCATCGGATTGCTCGGTGCCTTCGTGGTGCCGCTGCTGGTGGCTGAGGGCGGCGGGGATATCGCCATCCCGCTCATCTACAGCCTGATCATCACCGCCAGCGGCCTGTGGCTGCTGCGACGAATCTTTCGCCCCTGGCTGTGGTGGGGCATTGTCGCCGGGGCCCTGGGCTGGTGGATGTTATCCATGCCCACCCCCGCTGGAGACGGGCTGCGCGGTCTTTATCTGGCTGCTCTGGCCTACGCTGTGGTGGCCATCCCGCGCCACCAGTGGCTGCCTTGGAAGCCTCGCCCGCGCCCCGCGGGGATGGTCGGTGGGCATGTCTCACTCATGGGGCGTCGGTGGGGCCCGCAGGCCCTGACGCTGCTGCTGATCACCCTGGCCTGGGGGGCGTCCATCCATCGTCAGGGTTTCGACACACAGGCACTAGCCCAGTGGGCGCCCCTGGTGGTGATCCTCATCCTGGCGGACTGGCGGCGAGCGGAACTGCAAGCCCTGCCCTGGCTGAGCCTGGGCATACAGTGGCTGGCCTGGCTGGCCAGCGCCATGACCCTCAACCTGCTGGCCGACCAGTACCAGCTAAGGGGGCTTACACCCGACCTGGAGGGGCCCTTCCTGCAGTTTGCCGGCGCCATGGCCCTGCTCTACGCCAGCCTGGCCTTGTTACACCTAAAACATCGCGGTTTTTCCCATGCCTGGATGTCCCTGGCCCTGATCGCGCCGCTGGCCTGGGTAGCCCTGGGCTGGCTGCTGATCAGTCGCATGGAACCGCATGCTGGCTGGGCCATGGGCCTGCTGATTACCGGCATGATCTACGGTGGAGTCGCCGCCCGGCGTCTTCAGCGCCAGGCACGGGATTTCATCGCCCTGTGGTTCGTGCTGGCGGGCCATCTGGCCTATGCCCTGGCGGCGGCGGTGTACTTCCGGGAAGCCGGGCTCACCCTGGCCCTGGCCGCACCTCTGCTGACCCTGGCCTGGCTGCGCAAACGCTACCCACTGCCCTGGCTGGAGACCCTCATCAAGGGGATCCTGCTGCTGGTGGTGGCCCGTCTGACCCTGAACCCCTGGGTGCTCAATTACCCACCGGATGTGCACTGGTCGCTCTGGACCGGCGGCGGCGCCACCCTGTTCTGCGTCCTGGCCGCCTGGCAAAGTCGCAGCCGTCCGTCCCTGCAGCGCTGGCTGGAGGCCGGCACCCTGCACCTGCTGGTGCTCACCCTGGGTGCGGAAGTGCGTTACTGGCTGCATGACGGCAACATCTTCATCGATCACTACAGCCTCACCGAGGCCGCCATCAACACCACCCTGTGGACGGCGCTGGCCATGGTGTACTGGTATCGGGCCGGGCGGGATGAGGCGCTGTCGGGACTCTACCGGGTGTGTTCCTGGATCCTGCTGGCCCTGGCGGCGGGCAGCTATGCACTGGCGTTGACCGTGCTCAACCCCCTATGGAGCACTGAGGTGGTCTCCGCCCGCCCCATCGCCAATATGCTATTGATGGCCTACGGGGCACCGGTGCTGATGACCCTGTGGGTGGCCTGGCGGCATCACCCCCGCGCCCGGCCCGTGGCCCTGGGCGTAGCCGGTGTGGGGTTCTGGCTGTTTTTGAGCCTGCAGGTGCGTCACCTGTGGCAGGGGAATGTCTCGCTCTGGCTATCCACCGGCCCGGGCGAGTTGTACACCTACTCGGCCGTATGGCTGGTACTGGCGGCTGCCAGCCTACTGGCCGGCAGCCTGTGGCGCCTTCAAGGCCTCTACCGGGCCGGCATGGCCCTGCTTGCACTGGTGATTGCCAAGCTGTTCCTGGTGGATATGGCGGGGCTCGACGGCCTGTGGCGCGTGGCCTCGTTCATGGGCCTGGGCCTGTCACTGCTGGCCCTGGCCTGGCTGCACCGGCAATGGCTCAACCGCACCGCATAAAGCTTAAAGGGAACAAAAAAGGGGACAGACACTTTTTCCGCGAAGCGTAAAAGGTGTCTGTCCCCTTTTTTTGTCCCTTTTTTA
>NZ_JAJNAN010000034.1:0-34287 GCF_022227565.1 Ectothiorhodospira sp. 9100 | reverse complement strand
ATGTCGCTGAACCTGGGTTCTTTCGCGTTAAGCGCCGCCACCCGGCCGATGGGTGGGATCAATCCAGGGATCATCCTCCGCGCCCAGACCCGCATCCCGCTCCAGTTCCACCTGGGAGATGGTCTTGCCCGGGGCCTTGATGCGCACCCACAGGCTGGCAAAGATCAGCAGGAAGTTGATGATGCCCACCAGAATGAACGGCGCCCGCGGGTCGATCTGGTCAAACAGCCGACCGCCGATGAGTACGATCAACAGGATCCCCAGTGCCCCGCTGATATTGAAGGCCGCCAGCACCGACCCCCGCTTGGGCTTGGGCGCCTCCTGGCCGATGAGTGACTGAGCCCCCAGGAACACGGCCATCTGCCCGATCCCCATCAGCGCGAAGAACGCGTAGGCATAGGTCGCCAGGGGGTTGACCAGGAAGAACATGGCCAGGTTCCCGGCCGCCGCAATGGCCATGCACACGCCCAGCGCCGTCACCCGGTTGAGTCGGTCGATGATGGGCCCAAGGAACGGCGCGGACACCAGGGCCGCCACCTGGGTGACAATGAAGATGATCGTCCCCTGCATGACTGCCTCACCGGAACTCATCCCCATGCCGATGCCCACGGTGGTGCCCCACAGCACCACGAAGGTGGCATTGATGGACTGGTCGCCGCGGGCGATGAACGCGGCCCCGTAGGAGAGCAGAATGCGGGGGTTGCGCGCTTGGGCAAACCCCGTGAACAGCAGCTCCCGCACCGGCGGCTGAGGCTCCCGGGAGGGGGGTATCCCCGGCTTGAGCCCGAAACCGATGATGACCGCCGAGATCGCCGCCAGCGCAGCCACCATCAGGAAGGTGTACAGACCCGCATCGGTGCCACTCACTCCCATGCTCGTGAAGATGTCCGGAAAGGCCCCGAACATCTGTCCGATGATGACGATGCCCAGCCCGTTGAGCATGCCGATGATGGCCACCAGCTTGCCCCGGGAGCGTTCTGCCGGGTAGTCCGCCAGCACGGTGGACAGGGCCCCGGCGATGGCCACGATGCCCATGGCGTAGAAGATGCGATAGATGAACAGGTCTTCCGCCGAGCCCGCCAGTGGATACAGCACATAGCAGGCGGCAGTCAGCATGAAGCCAGCGATATAGATCGGCCTTCGCCCGATCCTGTCGATGAGTATGCCCGCCGGGATGAACAGCAGCAGCGCCACCACCTCGGTCCAGAACACCAGATCGCCACTGAGCGTGCCCTGCTCCTCGATGGGGATGTTCAGGTGCTCGTTGAGGATATAGGTTTGCCCGATGGTGATGAACACGATCAGGCCAATGGACACAAAGCCCGCGTAGAAGAAGGTCCAGCCATGAAACGGCATGACCCCGGGCGCCAGATAGATGGGCCCGATCCGGTGGGCACTGTGGGGTGGTTCGGATGCGGTGGTCTGGGTCATCTGAGGATCAGCATCTCGTGGGCACGGGAAAGTCCCACAAGATACAGGGGAAGCGGGTTGGGAGGCCAGTGGTTGGGTGGGATCGGGCCGTGGCTAGGTGATACCTATGACCAGGAAGAAAAGCACCCCGACCTCCAAAAGGCCTCCACACGCAGCCCCATGGCCGACAAGCTCATCAAGAAGATGCGCAGTCATGTGGGCGCCAAGGTCGTCGACCTCAGCGCCGTCATGGAAGGCAAAAAGAACGCTCAGGCCCTTAAAGCGGACCGGTAATGATCCTGTTGGGGCAGCGATGATATCCGAGGACAAACGACGCAACCGCCTGATCGCCGAAATCGACGCCATGATCACCGAGGACTTCGCGGGCCGGGTTCTGCACTTTGACCCCTGGACGAGATGACGCCCCTGGAGCGCTGGGTTCAGGATGGTGACCAGGTACGCTATCTGGACCCGAGGCAGGATCTGGAGGATCTGTGCCTGTTGAGGTGGTGCGCAAGGTCCACAAGGACCGCATATGAAATCCTGGGAATACTCCAGGATCTGGCGAGTAACTCCTGATCTACGCCTTGGTCAACGGAGAACCCACCAAACGAGCCTATGACAGCAAGCATGACGCTTATACTTTCTTTCGCAAATAATATGCGAAAGCATCGGGATGTATCCGTATGTGTACTCGCAATGAAAGGCCCGGACTGAGCCGGGCCTTTGTGTCGTAACAATGTTAGATTCTAACTCCGTAAACTTGTAAGGAAGGTCTCACTCAATGAGCGGGCCGGTGTCGGAAAAATCACTGTAGAAGCCGGGGAAGTTCTCTTGGAATTCGGCATCCAGTTGCCTGGCCTTGAGGGCGACTTCATGGATGCAGGCACGTGTTTCTCCACCACTGGTCTCGGCAAAGAATTTATCCTGCAGTTCACCGGTTTCCGGATCACGGAACTGGTTTTCATAGAAAACCTGACCGGAGGGCGTCCAGTCCAGTGTGCCGGGTATCCATTGGCTACGTTCCTCATCCCAGATGAACTGGGCATCCCAGTAAAGGTCTTCGTATGCGAAGTTGTAGCAATTGGTGGTAACGGCGCTTCCGGCAGTTTGCTGCTGGGCAAACCTGGCCCGCTGCAAGGCTCGCGCAAGACGCGCCTGCTTGTCCGCCTGATGGACCTGACGCTGGGCGGTTGCGACCTGGATAGTATCGGGGGCTTCACGGTCCAGCGTGGGGGGGGCGTCCCTTTCCACCCATGTGCCGTCCGTGATCCAGTCAAGATCCTGCCATTCGATCAGGGTGACCTCAATGGTGTCACCATTGGTGATAGACCCTTCTGGCACTGTCTCTGGATCGAAGGGAAGATCCAACAGATCCTGGTCCACCGACTGCCAGGCGATCCAACGCATGTCACAGTTGAGACCGTCTGGATCACAGACCTGAGTTTGGTAGGTGTCAGAGTATTCGGTGTCACCGTCCAGCATCTCCACCATGGGCGCGCTCAGTGCAAACACGCCCGCTTCCCGCCATTGCCAATCATCCTCCTGCCAGTTATCGCGATAGGCTTCAATGTACATTTCTGGCAGAACCATGAAGGCTCTGTTGCCAGATTCTGGCGCATAGTCCTGAAGCAGGGCGCCAGTGCTGCCCACGTCCCACCAAATTTCGAAGGACTCTTCAGCGCTGAAGTCGGCATCCTCATCCCATTCTTCGCCCCAGCCTGGTGTCACCCATCCCTGTTCTGTGTTGGTGCGAAAGACCACACCCTGGGATAGGCCTGGCAGGAATCCAAGGCCGAAGAAACTATCTTCTCGCTCGTAATAGTCCTCATCTCCACCCTTGAACAGGATATGTAGACCAGTCAGCCGGCTACCCAGGCCCAGTATGTCCGCCGGACTCTGAGTGCCGTCCCTGCCTGGGGCCCAGTCAAACCCACGGGCATTGTTCAGTTCCTGCAGGTTGAGTGTGCCATCGATATCCCAGGTTGCGCGTACCATATTCAGTGCCACTTGATGCTCACCCTTGTCCAGGTCAACCAGGGTCGCGCTGCCTGATAACGGGTCACCCGAGGTGTTGCCATCGGGCCAGCTACCAGCGACGATCAAGTAGGTACCAGGGGTGAGGGCAATTTCGCCTCGGGGGCTGCCGCGGGTGAGTGTTGTGCTGTTGACGGGATTTTCCCAGTCGATACGCAGCCCTTCCTGATCCTCATTGTGGCCATACCCATACTCGGGATCATCAATCCGTTCCATCAGTTCGTTCCAGGAGCCATAGGGGAACGGAAATGCGCGGACTTCAATAGTCTGAGTCGTTGTATCGATATAGCTCGCCTGCGCGTCATTGCTACTGGGCAGGTTGGCGCTGACCGCCACCGTGGCGCTGCCTGGCAGGTTGGCGTCCGACTGTTCCTGGGTGCCCCCGGTGTCGGTGTTGCACCCGGTCAGGCCGATCCCGGCGGCCACCAGGGTGGCTAGCAGTGTTTTGCGGAAAGGGATCTGCGTCTGCATGGCCCTTGTCTCCTTGTTCTGAGCTTTCAGCGTATGCGGTGTGTGTGTAGGGACGCTCATTGGATGATCACCTCTACGTCGGCCCGGTCGGCGGTGACTCGCAGGGTGAGATCGCGGGTGGTTTCGGCAGATTCGTCGTCGCGCACGGTGAGTCTTACGGTGTGGCGTCCCGGTGCCAGTTCGCCGGTCGGGATGGTGGCTTCGGCGCCTTCACCCTGCCAGACCACCTCATCGCCCAGCATCACGTCCCAGGAGTATTCCAGGGCCTCATCTGCGGTGAAGTCATCGATGGCCCGTGCTCGCAGGGTGATGGCCTGCGCGTTGCGCTCAGGGGCGGTTTCCGTAGCGGGAACGGTGTTGGGGCTGGCCGAAGCGGAGAGGATCTCCGGCGGCTGATTTCCTACCACGGTGAGGTTGATGGTGGCCGTGGCGATTCCGCCCTCGGTATCGTCAGCATCCACTGTGATCTCACCTGTGGCGGCACCAATGATATCTAAGGCATCGCTCTGAACCGAGACCGCCGTGGGTAGTCCGTCCTGGTTCCAGGTAAAGCTCAGAGTGTCGCCATCCGGGTCATGGGCATAGGCGGTGTAGGTGACATCGCTGTCTTCACGGACGCCGTTGTCCACACAGCTCAGGTTGAAGCTGGTGCCGCTGCAGCGCAGATCCGCGGTCTGTCCGTCGACGGTCCGGCTGACTCGGGTGATGCGCGGGGTGCGATTACCCACCGGATCGATCTGGACCGTACGACTGAGTTCGCCGGAGCTAGCGCCCTGGCTGTCGGTGGCTTCCAGCACCACATCCAGTCCACCCGCCGCGTCTGGTTTAAACTGGATGGTACGGCTGAGGTAGCCGCCTTCCGCGGTCTGCGAGGTGAAATCACCGCAATTGTTGCTGACGCAGGTCAGGGTGACCGCATCGCCGTCGGCGTCCCAGGCGGTCACCTGCAGGCCGAGGGTCTGGTCTACGATGCCCGTGGCGGGGGCGGACACGTTCAGGGTCGGCGCCTGGTTGGGCACCTCCAGGGCCACCTCGACATTGATGCCGTCGTCGCTGACCTCATCGGGAGCGGTCGTGCCGTTGACGTTGAAGTCTGCCTGGACGTTGCCCGTGCGCGCGTTCATGTCCACGCCGCAGGGCACATCGAAGCCAAAGCCCCCATCTTGGTCGGAGCGGGTGGATTGCCAGAAACGACCGCCCTGGGCGGTGATGGAGCGGTTGGCGACCGGTATGTCGCCCCGCAGGACCTGGCCTTCCAGACGGCAGGTATAGGGGTTTTCCAGGGTGATGGTTGACGCTGCGCAGTCAGTACCCTGGTTCGGCGTGATCGGCAGGGGTCTCGTCCGCAGGGCGCGGGGGTTCCACAGGCTGAACTGCCAGTCACTCAGGGAGATATCAACGGCAGCCAGCGTGGTGAAACGCAGTTGCCCGTTGTTCACATAGGTCCACTGGCGGCCGCCATCCGGCATCGTGATGTTCACCGTGCCGCTGAACGGCGTGGCGGCTTCGCCTTCACCAAAGTTGATGTCTGCCGCGGCGCAGTACGTGGTGACATCGCCGGCCACGATGGGCCAGTCGATGTTCAGCCAGCTGATCCAGTCGTTGCCGTCGTCGATCTCCAGGCGTGCGTAGAGGGCGCCATCGAAGACTACCGGATTGACGCTATCATCGTACGGGGTGCCGTCACGGTCCTTCTCCAGGGTGGCCGGCCCGGCATATTTCCAGCTTCCGCCGGTGTACAGGTAGATGGGGACCTGGATGCCTGCCATGTCTTCATCATGGTCCTGGGTGATGGTGTTGTAGGTGCCGGGGGGGACGCGCAGCAGCACCGACGGGTTGCCCTCCGATGCGATGGCTGGGTCATCGTTGCTGAAGTCCACCGCCAGGTTGTTGCCGTCCTGATCCGACAGGCGCAACTGGGTGAAGGCGGTGGAAATCAGACGATACTCTTCAGGCACTTCCTGTGCCCCGGAAGCGCTGCCGCTGCCGATGGCGTCCGGATTCAGGGTGACGCCGTCCAGTTCGGCCCCGAAATTACCGGTGCCGACAAAGTCACCGGGGAAGGCTTCTGCATCGGCGGCCTCGCTGGGATCGAAATAGGCCATGGCGGCGGTCACCGCGCTGGTATCTTCTCCCACTCGGGCTTCCGGGATCTCCAGTTGCACCTCGACATCATTATCGCTGGCAGCGGAAAGAGTCCCGCCAGCTACGACGGCACGGCTGCCGTCACTCCGGCGTACCACGCCGAACTGCAGGACGGCCTGTCCGCTGGCATTGTCCACGGCCTGCACGGCCACCTGTTCCGCCGCCAGGGCCAGATCCAGGGTGACCTGGGCACCGGGCTGCAGGTCGCGGAAGATGCGGCTGGTTTGGATGTAGCCTTCGCGGATGACTTCCGCCAGGATACGGTCGGCTTCACCAAACGCTTCGGGCACGATCAGGGTGAAGCGGCCGTTCTCATCGGTGGTGCCCATGACCGGCTCCTCGTTGAGCCGATTGGCCGGGTTCCTCGTGGAGCCGTCGTAGAGCCATACACGGATGCTGGCATCCTCGATGGGCGCCGCGCGCAGGTTGCGCTCGCCCACGGACTGGGATTCCTGCGCCGCAAATGCCGAACCCGCCACTGATCCGGGCTGATCGCCCGCGACGATCTGTCCGGACACCTGGAAGGGCGACGCGGCCGAGTTGACGGGGTCTCCGCCGGCTGGGGTGTCGCCCCCTCCTCCTCCGCCGCCACCACCGCCACATGCAGCCAGTGCCCCCATCAGGAACAGCGAGCTGCTGATCCTGGCGGTAACGGCATAAGGCACTCCACCCGACATGGTCGGTTTCCTTGTCTTGCCCTTTGACATCTGTTTTCTCCCCATCATTGATGTCCACGCTGAGTTTTGAAAAAGATCAAAAATATGGAGCCCGTGCTCGGGCGGCGAATAATTTACGATAGGCCCAGGCGAAAATTGTGACTTTTTCCACGTTTTAAGTAGCACTTCCGGTGCTTTGATTGGCGGTACTTCTGATCAAGTGGCGAAAAAAAAAGATAAATGGCGCAACGTTTCCAATGAAGGGCAAGACCCCCGTTTCCGGATGGGGTATGCATGGCAAAAAACAAAACTGCGAAGGTGCCGCCCCTTGCTGTGTGGGGGGGGCTAATGAGAGTGATCAGATCCTGGCCATGGACTGGCGTCTTTGTCCGTCAAGCTCGCTAGCAAGACGGCGATACTTGTTGCCGCATGGCTTGCAAGATCGCGCCTCCAAGGGGCGTTTTCGACCCATTTGAGGGCGTGGGGACTTGTTGCATAGTATAGACGGACTATACGGCGGCCTATCCGCGAGCTTTGAAGTTGTTGGTCGCGGAAATCACGCACCACATCGGCGGCCAGAGTGCCATTTGTGACAGTAGTGCTCCCAAGCACCGTTGCGAACAGGCAGGATTCCGAGCTCGAACTGCTGGAAGATGAAGTCACCTCATGCAGGTTGGGGATGAATTCCCATCGATCGCTCACAGCGTAACGGGAACATCCCGTGGCGTCGTGCCCAGCGCATACCCGATAACGGACCGTAACCTCCTCGCTCAGAGGATCTTGGTAATGCGTTTCATGGGGGGGGAGCTTTGCGATTTCCTGAAAGGCGCCATGACCTTTCTGGCGCTCCAGCACAAACCATTGCGCCTCTTCTGAGCGGTTTTGCCATGTGATTTTTATGCCGTTGATGTCCGCCTGCAACTGTATGTTTTCAGGGGCAGTTGGCGGTATGACAAAGTCTTCCCGTCTGGACCACGGCGATGCGCCCAAGTCGTTGGTGGCGCGGATCCGGTACTCGAATGCCATACCCTCGCGTACTGCGTCTTCAACATCGAGATACGAGGCCACTTCAGGGTGGATGAATTCCTCGATGGGAAAGAAGTCTCCTTCATCGCAAATGCCCGAAGCCATTTTGTGCCGATCACATCGCTGAATTTCCTGGCCTGTCGCAATAGCTGAATTGGCGAGCCAGGTTAGAAACACTCCATCTTCTCTCGGTGCAACAGACAAATGGGTGGGCTGAACCGGTTTCAGAATGCCGGGGTCCGTGGAGAGCAGGTCATGCAGATTCAGCAAGCCGCCGGTGATGGCAGGGTAGGGGGGATCAGGCTGCCTCGTGGTGAGCAGGATGCGCTCCCGCACGAGCTTCCAGTCGGCCCGGTCGAGTTGTGTATCTTGTGACCACAGAAGAGCTGCGGCCCCGGCCACCATCGGAGTCGCCATGGATGTGCCGGTTTGTGTGCAATAGCCTTCCGCTGGCGCGCCTTGGCAGCTGATGGCAGGCGGCCAAGTGCTAAGGATATCCTCACCTGGCGCTGCCAGATGGATGGTGTTGTGTCCGAAATTACTCTGGCGCAAGCGTCTGCCAGTGCGATTGGTGGCCATGACGGAGATGATGTTGTCGACTGGGTGGGCTGCCGGGTAGATCGGGACATCATCCACATTCACCCCGCTGTTGCCAGCGGCCGCAATAAACAAGACTCCCTGGTCCCGAGCATGGATGATGGCTTCGCGTTCGAGTCTTGTTTGGTCTGCGGATGACCCCGACCGATACTCATAACTCGCATTGATGATGCGCGCGCGCCCATCCTCGACCGCGTAATAGATGGCTTCAACGGCATCGGAAATGCGACCCGTCCCATTCCTATCCAGAAATTTGAGCGGCATCAACTGGACTTCCCAGTTGATGCCGCTGACGCCGGTGGCATTATTGCCTACAGCCCCGATGATGCCAGCCACATGAGTGCCATGGCCGTTATTGTCCATCGGATCGGGCTTGTCGTCAGCGAAATTCCAGCCACGCTCGTCTTCTGGGTAGCAATTTTGTTCCTCATCCTCCCGCGCGCGGCAATCCGCTTCGGTCTGAGGGGTGGGATTGGTCCAGATATTGGCCTTGAGGTCTTCATGTCGGTAATCGATCCCAGAGTCCAGCACGGCCACAATGACGTCTCGGGAGCCGGTGGTCACTGTCCACGCACTGGCGGCCTGAATATCGCTTTCCTCCGTGTCCCCATAAAGTGCCCACTGTTGATCGAAAAGCGCATCGTTGGGAAACATGCCGGTCAATTGGATCTTGTGATTCGGCTCAGCGTGAACCACTCCGGGGAAACCGCGGTACCATTCGAGGGCTGTGGGTACATCCATGCCGTCGGGGATTTGCACCCGGTGCCAGCCACGTCTTCGCAGGCGCGGATGACTCCTGATTTCCCACTGCAGGGCGGCCTTGGGTTGAAAGTGACCAGCTGTCTTGATCAGTATTTCTTCCGCATCTGGTCGATCTGACTGAGCCTTTCTGGCGACCTCGCCATCCGATGCGCTGGTCATGCTCAATAGCTGTGCGCTAATCAGCACAACGATGGCTATCGAGAACAATGTTCTGCGATGAATGATGGAAACCAATCCAAGAACTCCTTATCAGTCTGTTTGCAGCTTATATCGATTGCTACGGGCTAAGCCATTCAGTAGGGGACGCTCTGTGCCCCCCTGGACGACCGTTCGTCGATTGAACTGGGTGAAGGCGGATGAGCCTCCTTCCTGGAGGGCGTCATATGGGAGCGGCTACTGCTCTGGTGATCGTCTCATGCTAAGGTGTCGCCGGCTTGACTTATGGTCCCCATGATCACATGAAATCATCACTCCCGAATCTCTCTCTTCCCTTGATCGCCCTGCTCGTGATGAGCCTGGTGCTGGCGGGTTGCGCCAGCGTGCCCCGGGACGAACCCGGCGAGATGGATGACTCGCCTCTGAAGCGCGCCCTGAACGAGCAGGACTGCGAGGCTGCGACTCAGGCCATGGATGGGCTCGCCCCTCAGCAGGGAGCTCAGGCGGCGGTGATGGCCGACGCGCGGCTCGAGGTGGCTTACTTGTGCCTTTCGGACGGCGCCTTCGATGCGGCCTGGGGGCAGAGTGTTGCCTTTCTGAGGGAGTTTGCGGGTCATCCTCATGCTGATTATGGCTACTACCTGGCGGGACTGTCCCGGTTTGCCGCCTGGCAGGCCCTGCATGAGGGGGATCAGGTGCCGGACCCGGATCAGGACTCAGGCGGTGCTCGGGAGGCTTTCGCATTGTTCCGTGACCTGGTGCGGCAGTTTCCGGATTCCGCCTATCGGGATGAGGTGATTCCGCACCTGGTGGAGTTGCGGGAGGGCCTGGCTCATGCGGAGTTGCGCATGGCGCAGGCCCGATTTGAACAGGGGGAGCACCGGCAGGCCCTGGCCAGGGCCGAATATGTGAACGAACATTTCCCCAACACTCAGGCCCAGGGGCGTGCCCTGTTATTGATGGCCGACGTGCGGGAGGCACTCGGGGATGAGGAGGAGGCTGCCAGAATCCGTCGCCGGGCCCCGGCGATTCCGGATCTGGATCGCTAGCGGCCCGTACACTGCCTCCTGTCACCCTCACTCTTCGAGGTAGGTATACCCCGACAAACCATGATCCAGCTCCGCCAGGATCTGCGCCTGGCGCGAGGGCTCCAGCCCCGATTCCGCCACTTTCTGCCGATACGCCCCTGCCAGTAGCTCAGTGTCGTAGTGCACATAGCGCAGCAACTCGGCCACCGTGTCTCCCTGTTCCGGCTCCACCACCTCGTAACCGCCGTCCTCCGTGAGCACCACGTTGATGGCATCGGTGTCGCCAAACAGGTTGTGCAGATCCCCCAGGATCTCCTGATACGCCCCCACCATGAAGATCCCCAGCAGGTAATGTTCGTGCTCCCGCAGTTCGTGCAGTGGCAGGCTGGGGGCCGTGGTCTCGCCGTCCACGTAGCGGTCTACATGCCCGTCGGAATCACAGGTGAGATCCTGCAGCACGGCTCGGCGTGTGGGGCGCTCGTTCAATCGATGCAAGGGCATGATGGGGAAGATCTGGTCAATGGCCCAGGCATCGGGAATGGACTGAAACACCGAGAAGTTGCAGAAGTACTTGTCCGAGAGCTTCTCGTTGAGTTCATCGCCGATATCCCGGGGCAGGCGATCTGCCCGGGTGGAGAGCAGGCGCCGGCAGGTGGCGAAGTAGATCTGCTCGGCCAGGGCCCGGTGCTCCAGGTCCAGCAGGCCGTGGGAGAACATGGAGCGCACCTCCCCCAGCCAGTCCAGCATATTGTGGAAGACCTCTGTGGGGGCGTTGTCTTCGGCCTGTTCGAACAGGCGCCACATATCCAGCAGCACTGCCGGGGCATCCTCGTCCGGGGGCTGGATGTCCGCCGCCACCGGGGCCCGCTCGGTATCGATCACATCGGTGATGAGCACCGCATGGTGGGCCGTGGTGCCACGACCGGATTCGGTGAAGATCTCAGGGTGAGGCAGGTCATACTCCCGGCAGGTGTTGGCCAGGATGCGCACCACGCTGCTGGCATAGTCCTGCAGACTGTAGTTCATGGAGCACAGGTTGCGCGAGCGGGTGCCCTCGTAGTCCACCGCCAGGCCGCCGCCCACGTCCACCACCTGGATGGGCGCACCCAGGCGGTGCAGTTCGGCAAAGAACCGCGAGGCCTCGAACATCCCCGCCTGAATGTCACGGATGTTGGCGATCTGCGAGCCCATGTGAAAATGCAGCAGTTGCATGCAGTCCAGCATGTCGTGGGCGCGGAGTTGCTCCAGCAGTTGCAGGCACTGGGCGGAGGAGAGCCCGAACTTGGCCTTCTCGCCGCCGGTGTTCTGCCACTTGCCCTTGCCCACCGAGGCCAGGCGCACGCGCATCCCCAGGCAGGGTCTCACGCCCAGGTCCCGGGCGGCAGCGATCACGCCCTTGAGCTCGGAGGGCTTCTCGATGACGATGTACACCCGGTGACCCAGCATCTGGCCGATCATGGCCAAGCGCAGGTATTCCCTGTCCTTGTAGCCATTGCAGACGATCACACCCCCCGGCCGGGACAGGGCCAGTACCGCCATCAGTTCAGGCTTGCTGCCCGCCTCCAGGCCCACCTTGTCCACCCCGTAGGTAAGGATGCGCTCCACCACGCTGCGCTGCTGGTTGACCTTGATGGGATAGACGGCGGTGTAGCGTCCGGGGTAATCGGCCTCCTCGAAGGCTTGCCGGAAGGCCTGAGTGAGGCGTTCCACCCGATCGGTGAGGATGTCGGGAAAGCGCACCAGCACCGGCACATCGATGTTCATGGGCTTCACCCGGGAGATCAGCTCATACAGATCCACGCCGGGGTGTCCGGCATGGGCCGGTGGTCTGACAATCACTCGCCCTTCATCATTGATGTGGAAATAGCCGCCGTTCCAGTGATCAATGTTGTAGGTCTGGCGGGCGGATTCCGTGGTCCAATCTGTCATGGGGGGGTCTTCAGGTCTTTATGCGGGGGCCATGATAGCGCAGGAGAGGGTGGTGGTATCCCCGTTGCGGGCGAGTTGCGGCCAAATACGCGATTCGATACCTTGATCAATGATTGTCACGTCCAGCGACACACGGTGGTCGCGCAGGGAATGCGACAAAAAATGAGCGTGGGAGCACAGGCCGCGCGCCTGGCGGGCATCGATTTTCAGGTTCCACTCAAGCACCTTGCAGGAGAAGAGACATGAAAGATCGTGATCACAACGCCAGTCGCCGCGGTTTCCTGAAGTTGGGCGCCTATGGTCTGCTGGCTGTGCCCGTGGCTGGGCTGAGTTGGAGTACAGCCGCCCTGGCCATGGAGCGTCTGGATGAGAGTTCAGCTCAGGCTCAGGCCCTGGACTACGTCCATAACGCCGCCGATGCCGACCATCCCGCTTATGAGCAGGGTCAGGTCTGCAATAATTGTGACCTGTGGACCGATCCCAGCGCCGAAGATTGGGGCCCCTGCGCGGTGTTCCCCGGCAGCCTGGTAGCCGAAGGCGGCTGGTGCAGCGCCTGGGTGGGCTGAGTTACCAAACCCATGGGCGAGCAGGGTCGCTCCCCGTGGGAGCGGCCCTCGGTCGCGAATGGCCCGGGCCCACCGCCTTGCTCAGCAATCCACCACCTCCACCCGTGCCCGCCCGGTGCGGCTGATGATGATCCTCCGCCCCTTCTCTCCATGACATAGCGACACCGTGCCCATCTGCAGGCCACCGTTGATCTGTCGGGTTTGACCGTCTGGCCGGTAGGCGATGTATTGGCTCATGGTGCCGTTGGCCTGAATGCTCACGGCATGGGGTGGGCCACCGTATACCCTCAACACCTCACCCGGCTCGGAGACGTCCGCGTCGGACTCAGGCGCCAGGCGCACGATCCAGCCCACCGTATACGCCTCCTCCTGGCAGTGAATGCCGTCGGCCGAGGGACAGATCAGCACGCCTTCGCCCCGCTGCACCGCCTCGGACCGGGCCAGGCGCAGCCCTGCCATCAGGTCGTTGGTGGCGGTGACCAGGCGTTGCTCCTGTAGCAGGCCGGCAAAGCCGGGCAACGCGATGGTGGCCAGCAAGGTGGCCACTGTCAGTGTGACCAGCAGTTCCACCAGTGTGATGCCATGTTCCCTGGGCATGGGCCTCTCTCCTTGAGGTTGAAATGAGCCATTAGGGCCATCTGCGAGGTTAACGCCGCCGTGAGCGGACTGCAACGCAGTCGCGCTATACTCTGTGGCCCGTTGGATTCCCTGGCCACCACATGAGGGTAGAGACATGACCGTGGAGGACGGCGCCCTGCTGTTGGGTGCAGCGCTGACGCTTCTGGGCTACGGGCTCGTGGTGGCGGCGGGTTTTCGCCGTGAACTGCTCTGGGGGCTGATCAACCTGGTGCCGGGGGTGTCGCTGGCCTTCGTGTTGTTGTACTGGCGGCGGGCTCGGGTGGGCTTCATCCTCAGCCTGATGGGGCTGGTGGTGGTGGCCGCTGCCTTGTATGGCGGTGCGGACCGCACCGTCAGGGAAAAACTGGCCCGGCACGACATTGAGGTGGACATGGAGATGCCGGTCGCCCGGCCCTGGGACAAAGAGTTACCCAACCAGGCGCTGGTGCGCCAGATCGAGGAAGAAACCGGCGAGCCCCTGGAGATCATTGAATTCGATCCCTACGCGCCCTCTACGGCGCAGCCGCTACCACCGGCGGAGAGCTTCCGTCTTGCCCCGGATCGCCAGGCCGCCTCGTGGGCCTATCGGCAGGCCATTCCCGCCGAATGGGGCGCACTGGAGGGTGAGCGTGTGCGCCTTACCCTGGCGGATGGGGACGTGCGCGAGGGCAATCTCATTGCCGTGACGGCCCGCTCGTTGTTCGTTCAGCAAATAGTGCAGGGCGGACATGTGGCCTTTGAATATCGCCGCGACGATGTGAGGCGCTTGGAAGTCTGGGATGCGCAGGGCGCCTCGCCACGGGTATCGCCCGATCCTGAGTCGGTCGAATCCCCGCCGGCGCCCCAGGTCATCTTCGAAGCCCCCCAATCCACTGAGGACTGATGATGCAGTGCTATGTTTATCGCAGCTCCCGTCGGCAGGATACCTATGTCTTTCTGCCCGGCAAGGATGATTTTTCCAACATCCCCGACGGGTTGCTCAATCTGTTGGGCAAGCCGGAGTTTGCCCTGGAGCTGGTTCTGACTCCTGATCGTCGACTGGCTCGGGAAGATCCCCTGCAGGTGCTCACCAACCTCAAGAACCAGGGTTTTCATTTACAGATGCCGCCCGAGAACGATCAGCCGGTATAAGGCTGTCTTATTCCAGCAATTCCGTGTCTTCATGACTGTAGGCCGGTGTGCAGGCACAGAGGATGCGCATGGGAACGTTCCCGGTATTGCGCACCCTGTGCGCCGTGCCGGGCGGGATGCGCACGGTATCGCCCGTCGTGACTGGAAACTCTTCCGAGCCCATCTGCATCATGCCCCCGCCCTGGGTGAAGTGATAGATCTCCTCGGTGACGGGGTGGCGGTGCAGCGTCGTGCAGGCGCCCACATGCACCAGGGCTTCAGCCAGACTCTGTGCCCCATCACCGTGCAGCCGAGGGTGCATGAGTTCGCGGATTTCCGACCCATCCTTGGTGTCGTAGGCGGCGATGTCCTGATATCGGGTTTTCATTGGGTGCCTCCTGCGCCCGGAGGCGCTAATGGTGATTTCCATGATGCCATGACGCGCATATCCCCGTCCGGCAATGGGGAGTATAATCTCCAGCCCTGCAATGACCGCACCCCCGGAAGGCCGAACGTTTCATGACCGACAAGCTTCGCAATATCGCCATCATCGCCCACGTGGACCACGGCAAGACCACCCTCGTGGACAAATTGCTGCAGCAGTCGGGTACCCTCGATGCGCGCGCCCAGGTGGTGGAACGCATGATGGACTCCAACGCCCTGGAAAAGGAGCGTGGGATCACCATCCTCGCCAAGAATACCGCCCTGGACTGGCAGGGCTACCGCATCAACGTGGTGGACACCCCCGGACACGCCGACTTTGGCGGAGAGGTGGAGCGCGTGCTCTCCATGGTGGACTCGGTGCTGCTGCTGGTGGATGCCGTGGACGGTCCCATGCCCCAGACCCGCTTCGTGACCGCCAAGGCCTTTGCCATGGGCTTCAAGCCCATCGTCGTGATCAATAAGGTGGATCGCCCCGGCGCCCGGCCCCATTGGGTGGTGGACCAGATCTTCGACCTGTTCGATCGTCTCGGTGCCGATGAGGAACAGCTGGATTTCCCGGTGGTGTACTGCTCGGCCCTGAAAGGCTTTGCCGGGATGGAGCACGATGTCACCGAAGGCGACATGACGCCCCTGTTCCAGACCATCGTCGACAAGGTGCCGCCGCCGTCCGTGGATCCGGATGGCCCGTTCCAGTTGCAGGTGTCGTCCCTGGACTACAACTCCTACCAGGGCCTGATCGGCATCGGCCGCATCAAGCGGGGGCGCATCAAGACCAACACCCCGGTCAAGGTCATGGACCGTGAAAGCAACGTCCGCAATGGCCGGGTGCTGCAGATCCTGGGTTTCAAGGGGCTGGAGCGGGTGGAAGTGCCCGAAGCCAGTGCCGGGGACATCATCTCCTTCACCGGCATGGATGAGCTCTATATCTCCGATACGCTGTGTGATCCCTCTGCCGTTGAACCCCTCAAGGCGCTGATCGTGGACGAACCCACGGTGAACATGACCTTTCAGGTGAACACCTCCCCGTTTGCCGGTCGTGATGGCAAGTACGTGACCTCCCGTAACATCCGCGACCGGCTGCAGGAAGAGCTGAAGCATAACGTGGCCCTGCGGGTGGAAGAGACGGATGACCCGGACAAGTTCCGTGTGTCCGGGCGGGGTGAACTGCATCTGTCCATCCTCATCGAGAACATGCGTCGCGAAGGCTACGAGCTGGGCGTGTCACGCCCCGAGGTCATCGTGCGTGAGAAGGATGGGGAGAAGGAAGAGCCCTATGAAATGGTCACGGTGGACGTGGAGGAGCAGCATCAGGGCGCCATCATGGAGAAGCTGGGCAGTCGTCGTGGCGAGTTGCTGGACATGATCCCGGATGGCAAGGGTCGGGTACGCCTGGATTACCGGGTACCTTCCCGGGGCCTGATCGGCTTTCAGACGGAGTTTCTCACCGCGACCTCCGGCACCGGCATCCTGCACCACGTGTTCGACAGCTACGGCCCCTTCCGTCCCGGCGCCGTGGCGCCGCGCAACAATGGGGTGCTGATTGCCAACGGCGCCGGCAAGGCCCTGGGCTTTGCCCTGTTCAACCTGCAGGATCGCGGCCGCATGTTCATTGGCCCCGGTGAGGAGGTGTACGAGGGCATGGTCATCGGCATCCACAGTCGGGACAACGACCTGGTGGTGAACCCGCTCAAGGCCAAGCAGCTCACCAACATCCGTGCAGCGGGTTCTGACGAGAACATCATCCTCACCCCGCCCTTGCGCCTGTCATTGGAGCAGGCACTGGAGTTCATCGAGGATGATGAACTGGTGGAGGTCACCCCCAGCTCCATCCGCCTGCGCAAGAAACTGCTGCTGGAGCATGAACGCAAGCGCGCGGCACGTTCGGCAGGGTGAAGCCATAGGGTCCTGTGCCCACCGCTCCCCTCATCCCCAGCCCTTCTCCCCGGAGGGGAGAAGGGAGTCAAACAGCTTGGGGTGTCCCCGACCCTTCTCCCTGGGGGAGAAGGGAGTCAAACAGCTTGGGGTGTCCCCGACCCTTCTCCCCTTCAGGGGAGAAGGCTTTGAGCCTGGAGGGTGTTGAAAGCCCCTCTCCCGCTGGCGGGAGAGGGGTTGGGGTGAGGGCCGGGTGGCCCTGAACCTTACTTCGGTTCCGGCTTCAGCCCCAGGTTCTTCCAGATGGCCTTGATCGGGCCGGACTGGTTCATGGTGTAAAAGTGCAGGCCAGGGGCCCCGGCTTCCAGCAACTGGGCGCACATATCGGTGATCACCTCTTCCCCAAAGGCCTTGATGGCAGCGGAATCCTCGCCAAAGGCCTCCAGGCGCTTGCGAATCCAGCGAGGAATCTCGGCGCCGCAGGCGTCCGAGAAGCGGGCCAGCTGCTTGTAGTTGGTGATGGGCATGATGCCCGGCACAATGGGGATATTGATGTCCAGTTTCTCGCAATCTTCCACAAAGCGGAAATACGCCTCTGCCGAGTAGAAATACTGGGTAATGGCCGAGTCTGCGCCGGCATCCACCTTGCGCTTGAAGTTCTGCATATCCTTCAGGGCGTTGGGTGCCTGAGGATGGAACTCCGGGTAGGCCGCCACTTCCAGGGTGAAGTGATCGCCCGTCTCCTTGCGAATGAACTCCACCAGCTCATTGGCGTAGCGGAACTCGCCCGGATCACGCATGCCCGAGGGCAGGTCGCCGCGCAGGGCGACGATGTGGCGCAGGCCGTTGTCCTTGTAGAGTTGCAGGATGCCTCGCATCTGCTCGGCAGTGGAGTCGATGCAGGACAGATGCGGCGCGGCATCCACGCCGGAGTTCTTGTGGATGTCCAGCACCGTTTCCAGGGTGCGGGCCTGGGTGGAGCCGCCGGCACCGTAGGTCACGGAGAAAAAGCGGGGTTCCAGTTGGGCCAGGTCGGTCCAGGTGTCCTTCAGTTTCTTCGCGCCTTCGTCGTTCTTGGGCGGGAAGAACTCGAAACTGAACGTGCGTTC
Organism: Ectothiorhodospira sp. 9100; assembly: GCF_022227565.1. Taxonomy (NCBI): domain Bacteria; kingdom Pseudomonadati; phylum Pseudomonadota; class Gammaproteobacteria; order Chromatiales; family Ectothiorhodospiraceae; genus Ectothiorhodospira; species Ectothiorhodospira sp. 9100. The sequence goes on along the minus strand of NZ_JAJNAN010000034.1, from coordinate 16,351 downwards.
GTGCTGTTTCTGGGTCTTCATGTCAGGTCCTCGCAAGTTGTGCGGGCAGGCATTCGATCGCGGGTCAACGGGTCACGTCGGTAGGGATGGGCAGGATTCCCCGTGGCCTGAGTCGGCAGGGCCATGTCAGGAGGTGTTGTCATCCTGTTCGGGTCTTTGCCATCCAGTGCCGGCGTCGATGCGTCAGTCATGCCGGATGAATGCGATCAAGGGAAGGAAATCTGAAAGGGGCAGGGCAGGGGTGCGGGGCACACTGTAGACGCCGCTGACACGGGAAGGCCCCGGAATCCGGGGCCACCCAAGTGGCAGCGCCCCGAAGGGCGCTGCCTGCCTCGCGTGCCGCGCCAGGGGTGCACGAAGGCGCCCCAAGCCCACGGCGCCGCGATCAGTACCGGTAGTGTTCCGGCTTGTACGGACCTTCCACCGGCAGACCCAGGTACTGGGCCTGGTCGTCGGTCAGCTTGGTCAGCTTGGCGCCGATCTTGCCCAGGTGCAGGGAAGCCACCTTCTCGTCCAGGTGCTTGGGCAGCACGTACACGTCGTTCTTGTACTTGTTGCCATGCACCCACAGCTCGATCTGGGCCAGGGTCTGGTTGGTGAAGGAGTTGGACATCACGAAGCTCGGGTGGCCCGTGCCGCAGCCCAGGTTCACCAGGCGGCCTTCAGCCAGCAGGATGATGCGGTTGCCCTTCGGGAAGATGATGTGGTCCACCTGGGGCTTGATGTTGTCCCACTCGTACTTGCGCAGGCCAGCCACGTCAATCTCGGAGTCGAAGTGACCGATGTTGCAGACGATGGACTGATCCTTCATGCGGGACATGTGATCGGCGGTGATCACGTCCTTGTTGCCGGTGGCGGTGACGAAGATGTCGGCCTTGTCACAGGCGTCTTCCATGGTCACCACGCGGTAACCTTCCATTGCAGCCTGCAGGGCGCAGATCGGGTCGATTTCGGTGATCCACACTTCGGCGGACAGGGCGCGCAGGGACTGGGCAGCGCCCTTGCCCACGTCACCGTAACCGCAGACCACGGCGGTCTTGCCGGCAATCATCACGTCGGTGGCACGCTTGATGGCGTCCACGGTGGACTCACGGCAGCCATACAGGTTGTCGAACTTGGACTTGGTGACCGAGTCGTTCACGTTGATGGCCGGGAACGGCAGGGAGCCTTCCTTCGCCATCTGATACAGGCGATGCACGCCCGTGGTGGTCTCCTCAGTCACGCCCTGGATGTTCTTCAGAACCTTGGAGTACCAGCCCGGCTGGCTCTTGACGCGTTCCTTGATCTGGGCGAACAGCACGCGTTCTTCATCATTGGTGGGGTTGTCCACCAGGGACAGATCCTTCTCGGCGCGGGCGCCCAGGTGGATCAGCAGGGTGGCGTCACCGCCATCGTCCAAGATCATGTTGGGGGTGCCGCCATCGGACCATTCAAAGATCTTGTGGCAGTATTCCCAGTACTCTTCCAGGGTTTCGCCCTTGTAGGCGAACACGGGGGTGCCACCGGCAGCGATGGCCGCAGCAGCGTGGTCCTGGGTGGAGAAGATGTTGCAGGAAGCCCAGCGCACATCTGCGCCGAGGGCCTTCAGGGTTTCGATCAGCACGGCCGTCTGAATGGTCATGTGCAGGCTGCCGGCGATGCGGGCGCCCTTCAGCGGCTGGTCCTTGGCGTATTCTTCACGGGTGGCCATCAGACCGGGCATTTCGGTCTCGGCGATGGCGATTTCCTTGCGGCCAAAGTCGGCCTGGTTGATATCGGCTACGGCGTAATCGTGGTTCTGACTATCAACGACTGCGTTCATGAACACACTCCTTAAATCTTTTGGGCGAGTGCGAAGCGGTCGGAGCACAGCGAAACAGTTCAGCTCGCCGACCACTTTCGCGGGTACAGCGAGCGCCGTTTTAGGAGGTGTCTGAGCCTGGCGGATTCGATGACCCGTTGCAGCGCTCCTCAGACAGAGCCGCAAAGTATAGCGCATTCAGTCAGGAATTTCACACCGGGGTCGTTTCGTGCCCGATCGCCGCCGGGCAATCGGGCACGAAAGATCCTGTCATCCCAATGAAAAACTCCTGTTATGCCTCGCGGAGAAATCCCTTGGGCAGGTCGTCCTTTTCCGGTAGCTGGGAGACGATTTCCTGCAGGGCGTCGGGAAGTATTTCTTCCACCACGGGATGATAAAATGGCATGGTCAGCAGATCCTGCGCGGTTTCTCCACGCTGGATGGCCCAGGCCAGTAAATGCGCCAGGTGTTCACCGTGTGTGGCCATCAGTGAAGCCCCCCTGAGACGACCGGTTTTCGCATCCGCATGGAGACGAATCAGATTGCTCTGTGCGCCCAGGATCACAGACCGGCCATTGCCGCTGCCATCGGCTGTGCCCGTGAGGGTTTCATCCGGGTCGAGATCCTCCAATCGCGCGCCGACCACGGCAATGTCCGGATGAGTGAAGGCGATGCTCAACGGCGTTCGGCGACGAAAACGGGTGATGCCCCGCACGGCGTTGAAGCCGGCGATGGTGCCCTCGTCTGCGGCCTCATGTTGCAGGGGGCGTTGGCCGTTCACGTCCCCAGCGATGAATACCGGCAGATCCTGAACCTGCTGGGTGGCCGGGTCGAATTGCAGTTGGCCTTTATCGTCTAATTCAAATCCGGCATCGGCCAGATTGAGCGTGTCGGTATTGGGGCGACGGCCCAGGGATGCCAGGATCATGTCCACCTTTTCCCGGCCCTGGGACATCTTCATCACGATGCCGTCGTCTTCCTTGCTGAGTTCGGCGCTCTCTCCCAGCCACAGGGGGAACTCGGCACTGAATCGCTCAACCACCTGCTGCCCCAGTTCGGGATCGCTGATGCCCGCTGGGAATCTGGCAATGTCGGCGCCGATCACGCGCACGCCCAGGCGTGACAGGGCCAGACCCATTTCCAGGCCGATGGCGCCAAGCCCCAGCACGCCCACTGAATCGGGCAGATGTTTCAGATCGAACAGGGTGTCGGTGGTCACCACCCGATCCCCCAGGGGGGCGAGCCAGTCGGGCATGATGGGGCGCGAGCCATTGGCGATCACCACGGCCTGTGCCCGTACCACCTGCTGCTTGCCGTCCGGCAGGGCCACTTCGAGCACGGTTGGTTCCAGGAAGCGGGCCGGGCCCTCCAGCAGGTCATCCCCCATGGCCTTGCGGGCGTTTGCCTCCGTTTTGCCGGCGAATCGGTCACGCATCGTACTGACCCGGTCCCAGACGGCATCCCGGTCCAGCGATAATTGCTCTATGCCGTGTGCGCCATACGCGGCCATTTCTTCTCGTTGGTCCCACAGATGGGCGGCATGCAGGGCCACTTTCGAGGGCATGCAGCCCACCCGCGCGCAAGTGGTGCCCAGTGGGCCCGGGTCAATGATCGTCACCGACTTGCCGGCCTTGCGAACCTGTTTCATGGCGAACAGGCCGGCGGTACCGGCGCCGATGATGGCTACGTCTGTCTGGATGTCCTGGGGCATGGATGCCTCCTCGATGCTATGTCTGTCATTCAAAATAAGCGTTTGCTGATATTCATGCAATATGGTGCGTCGTGATGTGTGATCGTGCGTGGAAGGGTGGGTTCGGTCCACTTGCATGATCCGGGGAAAATCACATTCACAAATCTCGAGATCCGCGCAAACCGGGAATGACAAAAAATATGAAAGTGTTTTCACTCTATGCCATAATTCGCCGGGCACCGGAGTCCTGCCTGGAGTGATGAAAGCGCCAGACATGGATCACCGAGGAAAAGAAAAGGCGCCCGGGCTCCATGGTCCGGGCGTTTGCGTTGAATAAGCATTCAATACGGTTTTGGAGAGAAGAATGACCGAACAGATGAAGAGCCCCCATGAGATGTCTTCGGAAGAACTCTTTGCGCTGGCCCGTCGGCGTGAAGAACAGGAGGCTGCCGAGAAGGAAGAGGCCCGTCGTCAGGAGCGCGAGGCCCTGCGTGAGAAGCGCCGTGAATTGGTGAAGCAGCATCGCAAGGAGCTGGCGGCGCTGGATCGTGAAATCAGGAAACTGGGCGGTCGTGTAAGTGGCCGTGGCAGCAGCGCGGGTCGTGGTGGTTCCCAGGCAGGCCCCAGTCAGGTGTTGTGTCAGATCGTCTCCGATCAGGGCGAGATGACCATCAGCGAGATCCGTGCTCAGGCAGAACAGGCCGGCCTGGACGTCAAGAACATCAGCCAGACCCTGGGTTACCTGAAGCGTCAGGGCAAATTGGACTCACCGCGTCGCGGCGTTTATCGGGCCGCCTGAGCAATCGATGGGTGAAGCCGTGAGGCCGGCCATGGGACGGCCCACGGTGCTTGACTTCGGGTGCAGCATTCGCATTCCAGATGAGATAGAATGCGCGCCCACGAATGGCCGCACCCATCAAATTGACATGCACATGCGTTAGCAGGAGTGATATGTGAACCAAGCAGAAGCAGAATTACAGCTGAAAGTCTGGAAGGAACTTGCCGTCAGCAAGCAAGTACTGATGAAGGGCGCGACAGACGCCCTGGGTCTGGACCCGGATTGCAGTGCCGACGAACTCAAGGTCGCCCTGGATGTCGCCATCCAGAAGGGCAACGAAGCAGACCGCAAGGTCAAGCAGACCAATGAGCAGGCCAAGGAAGCCATCGACGCCATGGAGAAGAAGGTGAAGGCCAGTGAAAAGGCCCAGAAGCAGGCGGAAGCCGCCCGCGCCGAGGCCCAGGCCAAGCTGGAAAGCGGGGAACAGGACATGGCCGCCGAGCGCGTGGCCCACACCAAGGAAATGAAGGCCATCAAGGCCTCTCTGGTGGAAAAGGAAAAGGCCCTCAAGGCGATCAACAAGTCGCTGGCCGATACCCCCGAAAACGTGGTCAAGAAGCTCAAGCAGCTCAAGAAGCAGAAAAACGAAGAGTCGGATGCCCGCAAGCAGGTGGAGGCTCAGCTCAACGCGCTGCGAAAGGACAAGCGAGAGGTCGACGAAAAACTCACTCAGCTCCAGGCTGCCCTGGAAGGCAGTGCCAAACTCGCCGAACAGTATCGCGAGCTGCGCAAGGTGTCTGAATCCTTGATCGATCAGGTGAAGGCCAGTGGTGAAGAGGTGCCTGAATTGCCCGAGATGGACGAGCAGGTGCTGGAAGCCGTTGAACAGGCCGCCGAAGCCGCCCAGTCCTCCTGATCCGGTGCGCGGTAAGCCTCGTTCCTTGGGGCGGGGAGGGATAGCGCGCGGCGTGAGAACCCCCGAGGGGATTTGCGTGTCGCCGCTACCTTGATGGTTCTTGTCACTCACCGCAGGGCGGGCCGAGAGTCGTGCCTGTCAGACTCCTTTCCCTCCCGCCCTCCTGGTCAGGCTGCGTCTTTCTTGACCCGGCTCAAGGTCTGCAAGGTTTTCGATTTTCCTTCCGTGAACCCCGGTCGCATAGTCGTGGCCTGCGGCCAGGATCGGGTGTGCGGTCAGTGGGCCTCTCACCAACCGACAATACCGCTGGTTGATTGATGCCTGACGGCCTTGCAGGGCCGCCGTATGGAAATCGACTGATGGAAAATGACTTGCCCGGCGACGAACTGGATGTGGACGAGCTCTGCATATTGAGTGGACTGCTCTCGCCGCCCACTCAAGAGACCGTTGACGCACTGGAGGAGATGGCCAAGGGCTGGACATGGTTGTCACCGGCGGTCATGGAGATTCGTCACCTGGGGCTCTCGGGTCTGCGCCGTGAGTATGATCGCCTGCTGGTCCTGGATGACTGCCCGGCCCGGGAGTCGGCCTGGAGTGCTCAGGTGCTGGCTGGCGGGGGAGCGAATCTGGAGCGCTTGTATCGTCAGGCGGGGATCGCCCTGCAGGGCCGTGAGCCTGACTCCCTGTCCATGGAACTGATCTACGCGGCCTGGTATCTGGAGCAGGATTTGTCCAACGCCCCGGCTGGCTGGCGTGTGATCTGGCATCACCTCTCGGGCTGGGTGCCCCCCTTCGCCCGTTGTCTGCAGTCCCAGGCCCGGGTGGAGCTTTATCGTGCGTTGGGGGAGCGATTGGAGATGCTGTTCAGCGAGCGAAACACCCGGCATTGAGTGGGCTTGTCACCACCCTCACCCCAGCCCCTCTCCCGCCAGCGGGAGAGGGGTCATGGACCCAGCGCGCCCGAGGGGGCGTGCAGACCCTCACGCCAATGTTGATGGGGGTCATAGGATTGCCCTCACCCAGTCTGCCAGTCCATCCAGGTCCGACGGCAATTCCCCGCCCTCCACCGCCGCAAACGACCAGATAGGTGTCTGCAGCCTGCGCTCCAGATCCCCTCGGTTATCCATCCCCTCCGGCCCCGGTCCGGCGCAATCATTGAGCACCAGTCCCGCCAGGGTCAGCTGACGGCGCTGGATGGCCTCGGCGGTCAGCAGGATGTGATTGATCACGCCCAGCCGGTCGGGGGCCACCAACAGCACCGGTAGGCCCAAGCGCATCGCCAGGTCAGCGTTGAGACCGTCTTCCGCCAGGGGCGACAGAAAGCCACCGGCCCCCTCCACCAGCCGGAAACCTGTCTCCCCCGGGGTGGGCTGGCAGGCGGATTCCAGCGCATCCAGCCTGATCCGGGTGCGGGCCAGGCGTGCGGCCCGGTCCGGGGCCAGGGCATGGGTGAAGCGCCACGGAGTGATCTGCTCCAGACTGCCGCCTCCTGCGGCCTCCATGAGTTGCGCCCCATCTTCCGGCCAAAGCCCACCGCTTTCTTCCCGGCAGCCCGACTCCACGGGTTTGCGGGGTATCACGTTCACACCGCGGGCCCTCAAGGCCCGCAGGATGGCGCAGCCGACGACCGTCTTGCCCACGCCGGTATCGGTGCCGGTAATGAAGAGCCCGGTGCCGTACATGAGACTGTTCATGGATTCCTGCCTCCTGGTTCATTCCAGCCGAACGTCTGGCCGTCAGTCCGCCAGTGTCTCTCCGGTCAACCGCTCCAAGGCCTCCTGGTATCGCGCGGCCACCTGGGCAACCACCTCATCAGGCAGGGCCGGACCCGGGTCGGTCTTGTCCCAGTTCAGGGTTTCCAGATAGTCGCGCAGATACTGCTTGTCGAAGGAGGGCGGACTCATCCCGGGGGCGTAGGTGTCCGCCGGCCAGAAACGCGAGGAGTCGGGGGTGAGGGCCTCGTCGATCAGGTGCAGCACGCCCTGCTCGTCCAGGCCGAACTCGAATTTGGTGTCGGCAATGATGATGCCGCGCTCCAGGGCATGGGCGGCGGCCTCCTTGTAGAGGGCCAGGGCCGTGTCCCGAACCTGGGCAGCCACCTCGGGGCCCAGCGTGCGCTCCGTGTGGGCATAGTCCACGTTCTCATCGTGGTCCCCCACCTCCGCCTTGGTGGACGGGGTGTAGAGGGGCTCGGGCAGTCGGTCGGCCATCTTCAGGCCCGGGGGTAGGGTGAGACCGCACACCGTGCCGTCGGCCTGGTAGCTCTTCCAGCCCGAGCCGATCAGATAGCCGCGTACCACCGCCTCCACGGGCAGGGCCTTGAGGCGTTTCACCACCACACTGCGCCCTGCCAGCGGCGCCCGCTCGGCGGCATCGGGGATCACATCCGCCAGGGTGAGATCGCACAACTGGTTGGGCACCACATGGGAGAGGCGGTCAAACCAGAACGCCGAGATCTGCGTGAGCACCCGGCCCTTGTCCGGGATGGGCGTGGGCAGGATCACGTCAAAGGCTGACAGGCGGTCGGTGGTGACGATGAGCATGTGATGGTCGTCCACAGCGTAGATATCACGCACCTTGCCCTTGTGGATCAGGGGCAGGGACGACACTTGGCTTTCAAACAGGGCAGGCATGGAGGTTTCGCGCAAAGTGGATCAGGCACGCAGTGTACGACCTGACGTGGGCGGATGCACCCGCGGGCGCATCCGCATGGCCACCCCCGCCAATATCTTGTATCTTTGGAATTTTATCTTTCAACTCCAACCCGGTTCCATTACCCTTCGCCGATGCCAAACCAATCCCCTATCGTGGGCGTGGTGATGGGCAGCCAGAGCGACTGGCCCGTCATGCAACACGCCGTCAACCAGCTGGACGCCTTCGGCGTGCCTCACGAGGCTCGCGTGGTCTCGGCCCACCGCACCCCGGATCTGCTGTTCGAGTATGCGGAACAGGCTGCGGCGCGGGGTCTTCGCTGCATCATCGCCGGTGCCGGCGGTGCCGCCCACCTGCCGGGCATGCTGGCGGCCAAGACGACGGTGCCGGTCCTGGGCGTACCGGTGCCTTCCCGCTACCTGAAGGGAGAGGATTCCCTGCTCTCCATCGTGCAGATGCCCAAGGGCATTCCGGTGGCCACCTTCGCCATCGGCGAGGCCGGGGCCGCCAACGCCGGGTTGTTTGCCGTTTCCATGCTGGCGACCGATCACCCCGGGCTGGCCGAGCAACTGGCCCGCTTCCGCGCTGAGCAGCGCGATACGGTGCTGGCCATGCAACTGCCGCCGTCGTCATGATCCTGCCCGGTCACACCCTGGGGATGCTGGGCGGCGGCCAGCTGGGCCGCATGTTCACCGTGGCCGCGCGCACGCTGGGCTATCGGGTGATGGTGCTGGACCCGGATTCAGGCAGTCCCGCCGGTCGCATGGCCGATGACCATGTCCACGCCGCCTACGGGGATGGCTGGGCCCTGGATCAACTGGCACAGCGTTGTGCCGCCATCACCACCGAGTTCGAGAACATCCCCGCCGATACCCTGCGTCACCTGGCTGACAGGGTTCCCGTGCGCCCGGGTGCGGCGGCCCTGGAGCAGACGCAGAACCGGGCGCGGGAAAAGCACATGATCCGCCGGGCCGGACTGGCCACCGCCCCCTTCGAGGTGGTGGCGTCGGTGGACCAGGTGGAGGCGGCCTTTCAGTCCGTGGGTGATCCCGCCATCCTCAAGCGTGCCGCCCTGGGCTATGACGGCAAGGGGCAGATCTCCGTGGACAGTGCCGAGGCCTGCCGCCAGGCCTTCGAGCGGCTGGGGCGCGTGCCCTGTGTACTGGAACGCAAGCTGGACCTGGCCGTGGAGGTTTCCGTGGTGCTCAGCCGGGGCAGTGACGGGGCCTGCCTGTGTTATCCGGTGGCGGAGAACATCCATCAGGACGGCATCCTGCACATGAGCATCGTCCCTGCCCGGGTGCCGGATGCCACGGCCCGCGAGGCCTGCGATGCCGCCATCGCCCTGGCTGTGGCCCTGGATTACGTGGGCCTGATGGCCGTTGAATTCTTCATCACCACCGAGGGGCAGTTGCTGGTCAACGAGGTGGCCCCGCGTCCTCATAACAGCGGCCACTTCACCCTGGATGCGTGCATCACCTCCCAGTTCGAGCAGCAGGTCCGCGCGCTTTGCGGTCTGCCCTTTGGTGACACGCGCCTGCTTTCGCCGGTGGTGATGGTCAACCTGCTGGGGGATCTGTGGAAGGACGGGGAGCCTGACTGGGGCCACCTGCTGTCCCATCCCCGCGCCAAATTGCATCTCTATGGCAAGGAGGAAGCCCGCCCAGGCCGCAAGATGGGGCATTTCTGCGTCCTGGGCACCGATCAGGACCAGGCCATCCGGGATGCGGAGCGTCTGTTCAACGCGTTACTGGCCGTGCGGGCCGACGATTAAATACCCGGGAGCCCGTCTTGGAACGCGCCGAATACATCCAGTCCCTACGCCGGGACATCACCTTCTCCGACACCTTGTGCGGGCACACCCTGCAGTATCGCACCACCTGGGGCCTGTTCTCCCCCCGGGGGATCGATGCCGGTACCCGCCTGCTGCTGGATCACATGGAGATCCAGGAGACCGACGACTGCTTCGACCTGGGCTGTGGTTATGGCCCCATCGGCCTCACCCTGGCCCGACTGGCCCCCAAGGGGCAGACCCTGCTGGTGGACAAGGACTTTGTGGCCGTGGAGTACACCCACACCAATGCCGCCCTCAATGGCATCGGCAACGCCGAGGCCATGCTCAGCAACGGGTTCTCCCACGTGGGGGATCGCCGCTTTCACCTGGTCACCTCCAACCTCCCCGCCAAGGTGGGCAAGGAGATGCTCTACCTCTACCTGTACGATGCCCTGGCGCACCTGCATCCGGGGGGGCGCATCTACGTGGTCACCATCACGGGCCTGCGCCGTTTCATCGAGCGGGCCTTCAAGGAGGTGTTCGGCAACTACGACAAGGTGAAGCAGGGCCGGGAATACACCGTGGCCATGGCCCGCAAGCCCGGGTGATCCGTGCCCCATGCCTGTCCCGAGTATAAGACCGGGTTAATTTTCCCGGCGCCATAAGGTACATTGCCCAAACCACCGAGGAAGTCATACCGACATAACGAACGATACCATCGTCCCTGCGACGCGCCTGACCGGAGACCGGTATCACCCATAACGAGGCAAGACCCATGGCACAAGCCGATCTGATCGCACCGTCCATCCTGTCCGCCGACTTCGCCCGCCTGGGCGAGGAGGTCACGAACGTGCTGGCCGCGGGCGCCGACATCGTCCACTTCGATGTGATGGACAACCACTATGTCCCCAACCTCACCATCGGGCCGCTGGTCTGCGAGGCCCTGCGCAAGCATGGAGTGACCGCCCCCATCGACGTGCATCTGATGGTCAAGCCGGTGGACCGCATCATCCCGGACTTTGCCAAGGCGGGGGCTGACTACATCACCTTTCATCCGGAGGCCTCCGATCACATCGATCGCAGCCTGCAACTGATCCGCTCCGAGGGCTGCAAGGCCGGCCTGGTGTTCAATCCGGCCACGCCCCTGTCCTATCTGGACTACGTGATGGACAAGGTGGACATGATCCTGCTGATGTCGGTGAACCCCGGTTTTGGGGGGCAGAGCTTCATCCCTGCCACCCTGGACAAGCTGCGCGAGGCACGCCGCCGCATCGATGCCTCCGGCCTGGATATCCGCCTGGAGATCGACGGCGGCGTCAAGGCCGACAATATTGCCGAGATCAAGGCCGCGGGCGCCGACACCTTTGTGGCCGGGTCGGCCATCTTCAGCGCCGCCCGCAGCGAAGACCCCAACCATTACGACAGCATCATCAACAAGATGCGCACGGAACTGGCCAAGGCCTGAGCACGATCATGACCCTTCAAGCCCCCAAAATGATCCTCCTCGACCTGGACGGCACCCTGGTGGACAGCGTGCCCGACCTGACCTTCAGCGTGGATCGCATGATGGAACGTCTGGAGATGCCGGTGCGCGGCGAGGCCAAGGTGCGCAACTGGGTGGGTAACGGTGTCGAGCGCCTGGTCAAGCGGGCGCTCATGGACGACCTGAACGGCGACCCGGACCCCGCCCTCTATGAGCAAGCCCTGGCCGCCTTCACCGAGATCTACCGGGAGAACAATGCCAAGCGCAGCCAGCTGTATCCCGGTGTGCGGGAAGGTCTGGAGGCGCTGGCAAGCGACGATCTGCGCATCGGCTGCGTCACCAACAAGCCAGCACGTTTCACGGCGCCGCTGCTGCGAGCCATGGACATCGACCGCTATTTCGAGGTGGTGGTGGCCGGCGACACCCTGCCACAGAAGAAGCCGGACCCGGCCCCTTTGCTGTTTGCCGCCGAGCAGTTCGACGTGGCCCCGGAAGACGCCCTGATGGTCGGCGACTCGCGCAGCGACGTGACTGCTGCCCGGGCCGCTGGATTCGCCATCGTGTGTGTCAGTTACGGCTACAACCATGGTGACGATATTCGAGAGCAGCGACCGGATGCGGTGATCGATAGCCTCACGGAACTCCCCGACCTCATGGCCCGGACCGCCTGATGACGAACCCCCGATGACCCCTGAACACTTCGACCACCTGATCTCCCAGGGCTATAACCGTATCCCGCTGGTGCGGGAGGTGCTGGCTGACCTGGACACCCCCTTGAGTGTCTACATGAAGCTGGCGGCCAGGCCGTATTCGTGCCTGCTGGAATCGGTGCAGGGGGGCGAGAAATGGGGGCGTTATTCCTTCATCGGCCTGCCGGCCCGCAAGGTGGTCCGCGTCACGGGCAAGAAGGTCCAGGTGGAGGAGGGCGGCGAGGTCACCGAATCCCTGCAAGTGGATGATCCGCTGGAATGGCTGGAGTCCTTCCAGGCCCGTTACCGGGTGCCCGACCTGCCGGATCTGCCCCGCTTCAGTGGGGGGCTGGTGGGCTATTTCGGTTACGACACCATCGGCTATATCGAGCCCCGGCTGGCCGATGGCGACAAGGCCGACCCCTTGGGGGTGCCCGACATCCTGCTCATGGTCTGCGATGAGGTGGTGGCCTACGATAACCTGGCCGGACGTCTGTACCTGGTGGTGCACGCCGGCCCCGGCGAGCGGGAGGCGGGTGAGCGGCGACTGGATGCCCTGCAGGCCCAGTTGCGGGAGGCCTCGGCCAGTGCCGGGGTGCCCGGCAGCCCACGGCGGGTGCAGGAGTCGGACTTCGTCTCCGGCTTCACCGAGGCCGGTTTCAAGGAGGCCGTGGAGCGCTGCAAGCGCTATATTGTCGATGGCGATGTCATGCAGGTGGTGCTCTCGCAGCGCCTGTCCATTCCCTACAGCGCCCGCCCGCTGGACCTCTACCGGGCCCTGCGCAGCCTCAACCCCTCGCCCTACATGTTCTATCTGGACCTGGGCGACCACCATGTGGTCGGCTCCTCGCCGGAGATCCTGGTGCGTCTGGAGGACGACGTGGTCACCGTGCGGCCCATCGCCGGCACCCGCCCCCGGGGGGAGGACGAGGCCGCCGACCGGGCCCTGGAGCAGGACCTGCTGGCCGATCCCAAGGAACTGGCCGAACACCTGATGCTCATCGACCTGGGGCGTAACGACGCCGGCCGCGTGTCACAGATCGGCAGCGTGGCCCTCACCGAGCGCATGGTGGTGGAGCGCTATTCCCATGTGATGCACATCGTCTCCAACGTGACCGGACGCCTGCGCCCGGGCCTGAGCGCCATGGACGTGCTGCGCGCCACCTTCCCGGCGGGTACCGTGAGCGGCGCCCCCAAGATCCGCGCCATGGAGATCATCCACGAACTGGAACCGGTGAAGCGGGGCATCTACTCCGGCTCCGTGGGCTACTGGTCCTGGCAGGGCAACATGGACACGGCCATCGCCATCCGCACGGCGGTGATCAAGGATGAAACCCTGCACATCCAGGCCGGCGCCGGCATCGTCCACGACTCCCTCCCCGAAAACGAATGGGCCGAGACCATGAACAAGGGCCGCGCCATCTTCCGCGCCGTGGCCATGGTGGAGGCCGGCCTGGAGGTCCACCCCGGGCGCTAGACACCCCCGTCCGGCCCCGCCGGGACGCTTCTCGAAGCGCCCGCACACAGAAACCAAGGGCACCTGCCCCCCGGGCTGCCTCCCCCCCGTACGGGCCGTTCGCGAACGGCCCCGCCGGCCCCGCCGGGACGCTTCTCGAAGCGCCCGTACACAGAAACCAAGGGCACCTGCCCCCTGGACTGCCCCGCCCCCCGTACGGGCCGTTCGCGAACGGCCCTGTTCCGCACTGCAACCCAAGAGGGGCTCCCCTTCCCAGACAGGGGTTGCGCGTGCATATTAGTGGCTTAGAACACGCCACCCCGGGCGCCCCATGGACACCATCCCCGTCGCCACCTATCGCCTGCAGCTGCGACCGGAATTCACCCTGGACGATGCCGCTGCCCAAGTGCCCTACCTGGCCAGGCTGGGCATCAGCCATGTGTATCTATCCCCCTGCCTGCAGGCCACCCCCGGCAGCACCCATGGCTACGATGTGGTGGACCCCTCCCGGGTGAATGCGGAACTGGGGGGCGAGCCCGCCCGTCAGCGCCTCTGCCAGGCCCTCGAGGCGCACGGCATGGGGCAGGTCCTGGACATCGTCCCCAATCACATGGCCGTGGCCGGTGACCAGAACCCCTGGTGGTGGGACGTGCTGGAAAACGGCCCCGCGAGCCGCTATGCCCCGTACTTCGATGTGGACTGGGAGGCCTCGGAGGAGCGCTGGCCCAACAAGGTGCTGCTGCCGGTGCTGGGGGACCACTACGGTCGCATCCTGGAAAATGGCGAACTCAAGGTCCGTTTCCATGAGGGCCACTTCACCCTGCGCTACCACGAACACAGCTTCCCGCTGGACCCCTGGTCGTTGGCCGGCATCCTGGGGGGCGCCCACCAGGACAGCGGCAGCGAACTGCTGGGCTTTTTGGCCGAGTCCTGCGCCCGACTGCCCCGCCCCGGGTCGACCACTGGCGGCCAGCGGGAACGGCGTCATCGGGACAAGGCGGTGATCCATCAACTGCTGGCCGGCACCTGCCGAGACGAACCCCATGCCCAGGCGGCCATCCTGGCCCGGGTGGAACGCATCAATCAGGACCCGGACGCCCTGGACGCCCTCATCGAACACCAGAACTACCGACTGGCCTGGTGGCGCACCGCCGACCGGGACCTGGGCTACCGGCGTTTCTTCGATATCAAGGACCTGGCCGGCCTACGGGTGGAGGACCAGGAAGTTTTCGAGGCCATTCACCAGTTGCCGCTGAGCTGGTACCAGGAGGGCAGCGTGCAGGGCCTGCGCATCGATCACCCGGATGGACTGCGCGACCCGGCCCAGTATTTCCAGCGACTGGCCCAGGCCTGCCCCGGTGCCTGGGTGGTGGCGGAAAAGATCCTCGAGCCCGGTGAACACATTCCGGAGGACTGGCCCATCGCCGGGACCACCGGCTATGACTTCCTCAATCGCGTGCAGGGCCTGTTCGTGGACCCGGATGGCGAGGCGCCGCTGACGACCCTATGGGAAGCACTGACCGGCGAGACCGCCCCCTTAGAGGATCAGGTCTACCAGGCCAAGCGCCAGGTGCTGCAGGATCTGCTGGGCAGCGAACTGAACCGGCTCACCTCCCTGTTCGTCAGTATCTGCGAAGGCCAGCGCCGTCACCGGGACTACACCCGACACCAGCTTCAGCAGGTGTTGCTGGAGGCCGCCAGTTGCTTCCCCGTGTATCGCAGCTATTTGCGTGCTGGCGAGCCCGTGCACCCCACGGACCGGGCCCACATCCATCAGGCCCTGTCCCGGGTGAAGGCGCGCCGTCCCGACCTGGACCCGGAACTGCTGGCGTTTCTCGAGACCCTGCTCACCCTGGCGCGCGAAGGTCACCGGGAGACGGAGCTGGCGCTGCGCTTCCAGCAGCTCACCGGTCCGGCCATGGCCAAGGGGGTGGAAGATACGGTGTTCTACCGCTACCATCGGCTGATCGCCCTGAACGAGGTGGGCGGCGACCCGGGGCAATTCGGTCTGTCACCCGAAGATTTTCACGGGGCCTGCGCCGAGGCGCACCGCCGCCATCCACAGGCCATGCTGGCCACCTCCACCCACGACACCAAGCGCAGCGAGGACGTGCGGGCTCGCCTGTGCCTGCTCTCCCAGGTGCCCGAGGCCTGGGCCGAGGCGGTCCGGGGGCTTTGGGCCCACAACGCACGGCATCGCTCGCCGCAGGGGCCGGATCCGGCCGTGGAGTACCTGTACTATCAGGCCCTGGTGGGGGTGTGGCCCGGCGTAGCGGATGAAGAGGTCGTCAAGGGGCTGTTGCCCCGTCTGCAGGGCTTCATGGAGAAGGCCGCCCGGGAGGCCAAGGTGCACACCTCCTGGACCCGCAACAACCCGGAATACGAACAGGCCGTGCAGCATTTCGTCGAGGCCACGCTGGGCGATGACACATTCCTGCAACAACTGCAGGCCTTCGCAGCGCCCCTGATCGAACCGGGCCGGGTCAACAGTCTGGCCCAGACCCTCATCAAGCTCACCACCCCCGGTGTGCCCGACATCTACCAGGGCACGGAGCTGTGGGATCTGAGTCTGGTGGACCCGGACAACCGCCGCCCGGTGGATTTTGCCGAGCGGCAGGCATGGCTTGAGGTGTGCAAGGCCGGTCCCGCGCCCGAGCGCATTCTTGAAGACATGGAAGCAGGCCTGCCCAAGCTGTGGGTGATCCACCGGACCCTGGCCCTGCGGGGGCAGCATCCGCACTGGTTCGATGAGCGGGCCGGGTATCACCCCCTGCAGGCCACCGGTGACCCGCGACAAGCGGCGGTCGCCTACCGGCGCGGGCCGGATCCGGGGGAGGGCGGTCAAGCCGAGGGCGTGGTGGTCATCGTGCCACGCCTCACCCTGCGTCTGGGCGGGGACTGGTCCGATACCCGGCTGACCCTGCCCAGGGGGCGCTGGTACCACTGGCTCACCGGCGACACCCTGGAGGGCGGTGAGCACCCAGTGGCGGATCTGCTGGCGCGCTTTCCGGTGGCGCTGCTCGCGTCGGCGCCGCCCCCGGCGCCCGAGCAGAATCGAGATTCCAGCTGACGCTCATGCATCACGATGGCGAGTCATCCCCGGTGATGAACGATACAAGCCCCTCTCCCCCCC